>JAHIVG010000031.1 GCA_018816705.1 Nanobdellota archaeon | reverse complement strand
GTCAGCTGTTCAGACATCGCCTGTTTCCAGGAGCCGAAGTCCTTGCTGTCCAAGGCCTGCTTCACCTGCTCGCTGTTCCCCCACCTGAAGGCGGAGACCGCCCCTATCGATACGACGAGCATCGCCAGGGCGAACAGTCCGAATATTGTCTTGTTTTTCATGTTTCATCACCAATAGCTTGAAAGCCCTTCCCCTTAATAAGCCGGAAGAAGGCTTGATGTACATTTGAGGTCCACATCATTCATACCTCAGGGCATCCACCGGCTTCAGCCTCGATGCCTGGTAGGCAGGCACCGCGCCGGAGGCCATCCCGATGAACACCGATATCCCCAATGCCAGCAAGATGGTGGTCAGTCCCATTGCAGAACCCGCAGATCCCATCCGGCTTATCATGCCTCCTGATGCGCCCATGAGCATAGGTAGGAATCCTGAAAGTATTATGCCTAAGATCACCCCTAAAAGGCCTCCGAAAAAGCCGATGAATCCTGCGTTCAGGAGGAATATGGTCAGTATGTCGTTGTTCCTCGCCCCGATGGCCTTCATGATGCCTATCTCCTTGGTCTTCTCAAGTACAGATGTGAACATGGTGTTCGCTATGCCGACGGCGCCGACCAGCAGCGCAACAGCGGCTATCGCCGTCAGGAATGTCGTCATGGAGCTCATCATCTCAGCCCTCTGCTCCTGCCTCTCCTTGTTTGACGAGATGGTGAAATCCTTCGTGCTCTCCGTGGCATGCCTGGTTATCATGAGCTTCTGTTCTATGTTTGCGATCGCCTGGTCTAGCTGTTCCTCATCCTTCACCTTGATGACGATTGAGTCATACACGCCTTTCTCTTTGTCTTCGAGAATCTCATAAGCGATGTCTATCGGCATATATACGGAATTGCTGGTGTCGTCCAGGATGCCTACAATCCTGAACAGCCTCTCCTCTATCGTGACCAGCTGGTTCACTCCGAGCTGCTTGTCGAAGAACCCATCAGCAATCCTGCCTCCTACGACGATTACATTGGAATCTGCCGGCCCGAGCATCCTTCCCTCGGCTATCTCTGAGGTGGTGATCTGATACCATGTTGCTGGATCGACACCATTCACCGTCACCGAGCCTTTCTCAGCGACATAGTAGATCTCAGCGTTCCCCCTTATCTGGGTGTCGATCAGCATGATGTCGCTTATGCCTTTCAATGCCTGGAGGTCTGTCCTGTCGATGACGATCTCCTCCTCGCTTGCTGACGCATCGCCACCATAGTCCCTTCCATGTCCGAAGTCCATTGCCCTAGGGCGGCCGGCTGTCAGCGTTAGTATGTCCCCGCCCAGGTTTCCTAGCTGGGAGCTCACGTCCTGCTGCAGCGCCTCACCGAGAGAGACTATTGATATGACTGCAGCCACCCCGATGACTATCCCGAGAATGGTGAGCCAGCTCCTTATCTTGGCATGCAGCACCATGTTCAGTGCGTGCTTGAAGGCTTTCCGGAATTTCATCTTATCCCTTCTTCTTTCTTCTTTTCTTGAACAGGTCTCTTATTGCCTTGCCATATGAATAATCTTTATCATCCAGCTTGCCCTTGTTGTATCTCCTGCGGACTACGATAAATATTATTACCACTAATATTCCGAGCAGGACATATCTCAATGTTTTCCATGCCTGTGCCAGAGGATTCTGAGTCTGTCTCCTGCCGTTGATAGACGGGAAGTTGCCTTCTTCTGCGGTCAACAAGGTTGGAACATCCACCGGCACTTCCTTCTCGATGGTGTTCCTGTTCCCCCTGGTATCTGTGTAGACAATCTCTAGCATTAAGTTGGAGTCCTGCATCGCTGTGGCATTCCTCGCTTCTGTCCTAGGCGTCTGTCCGGGCGTGAACTGCTCCCTTGATGCCGACTGGGTGAGCTTGAAGCTTGCGATGGTGTAGTCCCCCTCGTTGAGGTTCCCTATGATGACTGAGTTGCTGCCGGAGACCCGCCATCCAGGCTGGTCCGGCACGCGTACGGTGACTGAGCTGGCTGACACGCTGCCGATGTTTGATATCGCGAAGGAGTATTCCCCGCTGGAGCTGCCTGAGAAGGCTGCGTCAAAATCTGTCGCTCCGCCGACATAGATGCCTGCTTTTGTGGCGATCTCCTTCTCCTCGCCGGTTATCGGGTCGTCATACTTGAGGGAGAGGTCGAGCTTGTAGAGGTCTGGGTCGGCGGTTGCGCTCGCGATGACATCGAATTTGAGCTCTGCGCTCTCTCCGATGTCGATGTGCTTGATGTATTTCGTGTTGTCAGATCCCACCGGGAGGATTATGTCATCCTCGTTCTCCCATTGGAAGGTAAGGTCTCTCAGGGGCGCCGATCCCACGTTGTTCACGGTGAACTTCAGGGGGGTTATCTTCCCCGGGATGAGTTCTACCTGGTCGATGTAGATGACCTCGGCGCTCTCCTTGTTCTTTATGTCTATGCTGAAGCTCCTCTGCACGTAGGTGCCTTGTTGCCCTTCCTCATAATCCTTGACCTTGAGCTCATACTGGCCTGCTGAGGCGTCCCTGTCGACCATCAGCTTGAACTTGACTATCTTCCTCTCATCATCCACTTGGTAGGGCATTATCGTCCCCACATCCTTGATATGGCTCTCTCCGGCGACCATGGAAAAGGGGTATTCCGGCACGACCTCGACCATGAGGTTCTCTGCAGCGCTTCCCCCGTTGTTCTCTATGCCGAGCCTTATCTCGAGTACGTCGCCCGCAATGGCGGGGTCAGGGTCCTGGTTCACCAGGCTGATGCTGAGCAAGGTGGATTCCTGGAAGGCCGCATCCACTAACCCTGTCAGTAATACCAACAATGCAAATATCGGAATGATCTTTCTCATCTTCTTCACCTCGTGTTGTCAATCTTGATGATCTGCCCATCCTTCAGCTCTATGACTGTATGGGCGTATCTTGCGAGCTTGAGGTCATGCGTGACCATTATGATGGTCTTCCCTTCCTCTTTCCAGAGCTTCCGGAACATCTCCATTATGCTCTTTCCTGTGGTGCTGTCGAGGTTTCCGGTGGGCTCGTCAGCCAGTATTATCTCCGGGTCGGCAGCCAGGCTTCTCCCTATCGAGACCCTCTGCTGCTGCCCTCCAGAAAGCTGTGTCGGCAGGTGATGTCCCTTGTCTTCCAGCCCGACCATCTTCATGATCTTGGTGGCTCTTGCATGCGCGGTCTTGTCGTCATACTCCAGGAACTCCATGGGCAGGAGGATGTTGTCGAAGGCGGTTATTGAGGGTATAAGGTTGTACTGCTGGAAGATGAAGCCTACTGTCCTCCCTCTCAGCGTCGCCAGGTCGGATTCTGACATCTTTGTTATGTCGCGGTCCTTGAGGAATATGCTGCCTTTCGACGGAAGGTCCAGGCAGCCGATGAGATTCATCATCGTCGACTTCCCGCTGCCCGAGGCACCTATTATGGCGACGAAGTCGCCCTTCCTTATCTCGACTGTTATGCCTCTCAGCGCAGGCACCTCTACCTCACCCATCTGGTACACCTTCCAGACATCCTGCAGGTGCAGGAGCATCGGTGTCCCTTTCATCGTGGCCTCTCTATTGTGCAGGCCAACTGCGCGTCGTGGAATCCGCAGGTGCCTTCCATCGCTCCTCTCGGCGTCTCTATCGTGCAGGTGTCCCCTTCGGCCTTGCCTTGGCAGGTCTCCATCATGCCCTGCTGCATCTCAGCAAGCCTGACCTGTTTATCGCCGCTGAGGTTTTCCATACTTCCGGATGCTTGCCAGTCGGGATTATTCGGCCTGTCAGGCCATTGGCTCCCATCGTTTCCGTGCTGGGCACATCCCACTAAGGCGAGGCTGAATGCCAGTGCCAACAGTAGTGTGATCTTTCTCATGGGTGGGAAGGCCTTTCCTTGGCTTATAAAGGATGTCGACTTTAAGTCCACATTATTTATATAGGTTTATATATGGATTGTGTTAAGGTGGTAAATATGCCAATGCACCGATTTTTTGATCCGATGATGTTCGTGCCCGAGGTAACCTACACTCTGATTGTCGTGGTCCTATGCTTGATCATCTACCTAAAGACGAGGGAGATATACGACCTGACCAAGCACAGGGGCATATACTATTTCAGGAACACCTTCCTCTTCTTCGGCCTGGCTTACGTCTTCAGGTTCTTCTTCTACCTCTTCCACCTGACGCAGATGGCCCTCCAGTTAGATATCCCTAGGCGGGTAATCGGACCGGCATCCTTGGTCCTGACAGGCTACTTGAGCACAATGGCAATCCTTTATCTGGTCTACAGCTCGCTGTGGAAGAGGTTGGGTGACAAGAAGTTCCTCATCCTCTCCAACCTTGCAGCTGCCATAATCTCAGTCATCGCCCTGATGACCAAGTCACCATACATAATCACGATCGCGCAGGCCGTCCTCCTGGCGGCAGCGTTGATCACGGGCTATTTCCTGTACAAGAAGTCCAAGAAGTTCTATGAGCTGCTCGTACTCTACCTGCTGCTGTCCATATTCTGGATAACCAGCCTGCTGAACCTGGGGCAGAGGGTCTTCATGCCGTTCGAGCTCAGGCTCGGCATGCAGCTGATATCGATAGTCGTATTCATCATAATCTATCTCAAGGTCGCTAAGTGGGCAAAATGAAGAAGAAACGTGACAGGCTGGGAGTGATCTTTGACATCCTGAAGATAGTCAGGGACAACCATAACTCAATCAAGCCCACGCCCCTGCTGAGATACTCTAACCTGTCCTCCCAGAGCTTCTCCGAATACTACAGGGAGCTCAGGTCCAAGGGGTTTGTCAAGGAGATGGCTGACAAGAAGGGCAAGAGGTTCATCACGCTGACAGACAGGGGTTTCAGGTTCCTAGAGAAATACAGGCTCATCCTGGGCTTCATCGACGAGTTCGAGCTTTAGCCTTAATACCCCGACTCATTTATTAACCACCCAGTAGTAGTTAGAAAACCGAAAGATTTATAAAGGGTAAGCAATCCCCTTGAGCTAACGTAGTACTGATAAGAGAGAGCACTTGCTCACGCATTTCGCTTTTTCTTGACAAGTGCTAGACTAAGAGGTATTTAGAATGAACGTATTTGAAGATTTTAAGATTAGTGACTTGTTAAAGAAGTCCATCAAGAGACATGGTTTCACCAAGCCTACGAAGATACAGTATATATCCATACCCCATATCATGGAAGGCAAGGACGTCGTCGGTGAGTCAGCTACAGGCTCAGGAAAGACGTTGGCATTCGGCTGCGGGATAATCGACAAGGTGGTCCCGAAGGCAGGCCTGCAGGCACTCGTGATGACTCCCACCAGGGAGCTCGCGGAGCAGGTCAAGATGGACCTGAAGAAACTCTCAGCTGAAAAGCCCCTGTTAATAATCTCTATCTACGGCGGTGTCGCAATAGAGCCGCAGATGCGTGACCTCAGGAAGGCCGAGGTCGTGGTGGCTACACCTGGAAGGCTCCTCGATCACTTTAGTAGGGGGACCATCGACACATCAAAGATCAAGATACTCGTCCTGGACGAAGCAGATAGGATGCTCGACATGGGCTTCATAGATGACGTTGAGAGGATAATCAAGGCGTGTCCGAAGGACAGGCAGACATTGCTGTTCTCAGCGACGATGCTGCCGCAGATAAAGGCATTGGCAGCCAGGCACATGAAGGACTCGACCGAGGTCATGGCCGGTCGCCTCGTCGACCCGACCAAGCTGACGCAGGTCTACTATGACGTCACGGGGAACCTGAAACTGTCACTGCTCATCCACCTGCTGCAGCATGAACGCTCAGGCCTGGTGATGGTCTTCTGCAACTCGAGGATCAACACAGATTTCCTGGTAAAGAACCTGAGTAAGAACGGGATAAATGCTGTCGCCATCCACGGAGGGCATTCCCAGAACAAGCGCTCCAGCACCATGAAGGAGTTCAACGACGCCAAGATGCAGGTGTTGGTATGCACAGACGTAGCTGCACGCGGACTGCACATCCCGAACGTATCGCACATATATAACTATGATATCCCGTCGGACCCCAACGACTATGTCCACAGGATCGGCAGGACAGCCAGGGCAGGCGAATCAGGGAAGGTCGTCAACCTCCTGTGCGACCGCGACCATGACAGCTTCTCCAGGCTGATGCGTGATTACTCTTCGTTCAGCATCAAGAAGGTCGAGAGGCCTAATCTGAAGAGAGTCATAGCTATACGGATCCAGAATCCAAGAAGGCCGCAAGGGAGAATGTCCCGTCGCAGGCCTCCGTATAGATGATTTAGAATTATTCTGTTTTTTTCACGTTTGCAGCTTTTGGGCCCCTGTCTCCTTGCTCGACGTCGAATTCGACAGTCTGGCCTTCTTCCAGGCTCATCCCTTCGTCAAGCGCTGTCTTGTGCACGAATACTTCCTTGCCGTCTTCTGCACTGATGAAACCAAATCCTTTTCCCTCGTTAAAAAACTTTACAGTTCCTTTCATTTTCTTGCCTCCTTATTCATCCTTAATTGACAGTGATCGCAGAAGATCTTCTTGTATTCCCCCTTATTCACTACAAATCTTTTTCTACACAATCTGCAATACTTAACTATTTTGTAATCTGCCAATCATGTAGGAAAATCAGCTCCTGTTTTTAAATGCTTCTATTTTTTTGGGCTCTGCCCTGGTTTTCGCTTCACCTGCCCGGATCGCGGGCATTTGCTTTTTTCCAGTACTGTCGAAGCGGGAAAAAAGAGAAAACAACAGCCGGCGCGCCTGCTCCATCAGATCAGAGCCTATAAGCCGGCAGGAGTCATGTCTCCCGTTTCTGGTAGGACATCACAATTTTTCTTACCAGGAAATAGCTGGTGACGGCGAATATCACGGCAAGGATGGCATTGCCGACGAGGAACCTCAGTGTGAAGTGGTAGGCCTGTTCAAAGATCGTGAGATCTATGTTCACAAGGGGCTTCGGGCCGAACAGCAGGTTGCCCAGCTCATAGCTGAGGTAGTAAAGCAGCGCCAGGGTGAGGGGGTTCCATATTATGAATGCGCCGATGAGCGAGAACTTGTTCACCCTCTTGAATATGAGGATTATCAGGAATCCGACCAGCAGGCCGAAGCCGAAGGTGGGAAGGACGGCTATGAAGGTGCCTATAGCGAAGCCTAATGCTATCGAATGGGCGCTCTTCTTTGTCTTCAGCACCTCATGGAAATGCCACTTCAGCCTCTCAATTATCTTTTTCATAATGACCACCTGCCTGCAGGTGTATAAAAACTTAACGTCGATGCTTGAAATAACGCGGGTTTTCCCCCCTGAACTTGGAGAAGAGCCTGTGGAACAGGGGGGTCTTCTTGCCTCTCAGGTAGAAGTATCCGACAAAGGAGGTGAGCAGCGCACCCAGTGAGTCCACGATGAGGTCCCACATGGTGTCGACGAGCCCTGACTTCTGCATGTTCAGTCCGAAAGATTGGTCCATAGCAAACTCGAAGATCTCCCATATCGCGCCGATGGCGACGGCGAAGCAGAAAGAGAAGGCAGCCAGCCAGCCAGGCTTGGCGTTGATCTTGTCCTTGTGGTACAGGACGAAGAGGATGAGGAATCCTGCGAAGCCGATGGCTACGCCAGAACTGGTGTGCAGGAGGATGTCCCACCACCAATATCTAAGGTAATAGCTCCTTATCTCGCCGAGGAAGAGCGAAGCGTAGATGAAGAGTATGATGATGAACTCGAACTCGATTGGAAGATATATCCTGTATCTTCTCTCAATCATGGCTGGAAGATAGGTCAGAAGGAATATGAGGGATGTGGTGAACACCAAGGTCCATCTTTGGTTGTATGCCCCTACAACGACAGCGATTATGAGGGTCAATCTCAGGAAGTAGGTAAGGTAAGTCTGGATTCTGTCTGCGGGGTCCAGTCTCTCGGCTTTCGTGCCCATCATATAGCTTCACCAACAGTTATTTAAAAAATTATCCATTATGTGTGTGAGGTGATGCCTCTGAATACAGCGGTAACTTAAGCTTTGTCAAGCATCCTGTTTAGGCATATCTTCGCCACGAATATTGTTTGAGCTTTGAAATCTGTTTTGGCAAGTCCTCTATAAGCTTACCCATCAATGCAATCCATATAGGGCTTAAGAGAAGGGTTATTGCAATGATGGCAACAGTCATCTGATAGCTGTAAATGGTAATCGTGTTTGTGTGCAAGCCTGCTGCTGCCAACAAAAAGCTGAATTCCCCTATCTGGGCAAGTAAGGAACCAGCAAAAAGGCTGTATTTCCATGATTGTTTTAACCATAAGAATATCAGGGCATTGACAAAGGTGTTTGTTAAGAGCACGATTAATGTCATCAAGGCGATTACACTGATATGTTGTATTATGAAACTTATGTCGATGAGCATTCCTATCGATACGAAGAAAAATGCAATGAAAAGGACCTTGAAGCTATGGAGGCTTTCATGGACCCAAGCAGTCTCCCTGGCAGTGGCGATTAACATCCCCGCAAGGAATGCACCGAGGGCTGTCGATAGCTGGAAAAGGCCTGTTATGATAGCCAACCCGAAGCAGATGACGAATGCGGCAAGCAGCTGGAACTCCCGATCCTCCTTAAGCTTTTTTTGAAAGGGCAGGTGTATCTCTTTCTTCTTATATATCCAAAACATGAATAATGCCACAAGGATCGTGCCTATTATCTGTAGCGCCACTTCATTCATGAGGATTTTCCCTTTAAATGACGTTAGGATAACCAGCATTGGGATGACGGCCATATCCTGAGCGATGAGTATGCTTATCACGTCCATGCCGATTCTTGTGTTTATCAGGTTCTTATTCTCGAGAATCTTGATTATGACTGTTGTGCTGCTGAGGCTGATCACAAACCCGAGCAAGAGAATCCGTGTAAAGGGCCAGTCCAGGAATAGTCCGATGAAAAATACTGCCAACACGCTTATCATTATCTGGAACAGTGTCCCCAAGATGGCGACCTTCCAATTTGCCAGCAGGCGTGAAATATTCAGTTCCATCCCCACAAAAAAAAGCAGGAGCATGACACCGAGGCTTCCCAGATGGGTGATGAGATCCTGGTCCTTGACCAATCCCAAGACATTCGGCCCCACAATAAGGCCGGTTAAGATGTACGCTACCACGGTCGGCTGCTTGAAATACCTGAGCACTATCCCAAAGGCGATGGCCACGAAGCACAAGAGCACAATGTTGATGAGGTAGGGATCAATAGCTATCATGCTCGTATTTTTGAGTTAAGCATTTAAAAATCTTGTCAATAGCTCAACCTATCCGGTCATGATCGAATCTTGTTTATACACTTGTTCATAGAAATGGATACATTTAAATACCGGAGAAAGGAATATATCCTTTAGGGGTGATATTATGGGAGCGATAAAAGGGCTTACGAATCTGGCCGCAACAATAATCGCATCGTTAGTGCTGATTTTTCTTGGCATTGTCTATTTTATGATAACGATGTGGGTCATCAAGATTGGTGCCAGCTGGGCAGGATTAAGTGGAGTCACAGGCAATATGATCCTGATAACAGCCGGAATCGTCAGCGCAGCCACTATCGTCGCGTCCGCAATCCAGAGATAAGCGATGGCGACGTATGACCAGCTATTGATTGCAGGCAGGGAAAGCCTGTGGAAGATTGTCACAATAGCTTTCATACTCGTCCTTACTTTCATAACCGCAAGATTAGTGCGGAAGATGTTTGAAAAGCTGTCAAAAAAGTCTAATAAGATCGTTAAGATTGAGGCTACGCAGCTGAGTTTCTTGAAGCATGCCACAACAGCTATTGTGTACGTGTTAGGCATAAGCATTGCGATTTATCACATACCTCAGCTGAGGGCCCTGTCAGTGTCACTCCTTGCTGGAGCTGGAATCCTGGCAGTCATAATCGGCTTTGCCTCCCAGCAGGCCTTCTCAAACATCATCAGCGGCGTATTCATCGTGATATTCAAGCCTTATCGTGTCGGGGACAGGGTCAAGCTCAGAGAGGATGTGTCGGGAGTCGTGGAAGACATCAACCTGAGGCATACGACGATAAGGAACTTCGAGAACAAGAGGATAGTCATCCCGAACAGCATCATCAGCAATGAGATGATTGAGAATTTCAGCATCGAGGATGAGAAGATCTGCAAGTTCGTGGAGATAGGGATAAGCTATGATTCAGACGTCAACAAGGCCCTCAGGATCATGCAGAAAGAAGCGATGAAACACCCCTCTTCCCTAGACAACCGGACTGATGTTGATAAGAGGAACAAGGAACCAGCGGTCCCTGCCAGGGTGATAGGGTACGGGGATTCGTCAGTCAATCTGAGAGCTTGGGTCTGGGCGAAGGACCCAAAGGCAGCGTTCCTGATGGGCTGCGACCTCAACAAGAGCATCAAGGGACAGTTCGACAAGAACGGCATAGAGATCCCGTTCCCTTACCGGACAATTGTATACAAGAAGGACATAAAATGAAACAATTTCTAGTTGTAACGATAACCATGATAGTATTGCTGTTAGCTGGTTGCATGAGAGCCTACACCATGGAAGAAAGCGAGAGCGTGGCCAGGGATTTTCTCATCACTTCGCCTACCTACAGGTTTGATGGCAGCAATCTCAAGCTGAAGGATTCTAACAGCCTGGGATGCAGGAATTGCCACATTTTCATCTTCGAATTCCTTTCAGCCAATGCAGGCTACGGAGATAGGGAGGGAAAGGAATTGGCTCAGGTGGTGACACCACACATATCATCGGTGATGGTCAAGGATGGCAAGGTCGTTCAGGCAGTGATCGACAATAGATGGGACGAAATTAGGCAAAGGGAGCTTACTGACTACGAAAAGAAAAAGGTTGATGACTCATCCCTGATTCCAGTCTATTACT
Source organism: Nanobdellota archaeon (assembly GCA_018816705.1). GTDB lineage: Archaea > Nanobdellota > Nanobdellia > Woesearchaeales > JAHIVG01 > JAHIVG01. The sequence goes on along the minus strand of JAHIVG010000031.1, from coordinate 2,098 downwards.
GCGCAAAGCCACGACCGAAAGAATGCGATGAAGGGACAAAGCCTGTCTGCAGCTCAGCCAAGAAGGACTTCGAGAATGCCTGCAAGGCATGCATGAGCCAGTACACGAAATGGTACGTGGAAGGGGAGTGCAGCAGGGGTTATGTTGACAAGGTCTTGAACGACCTGACCCAGGGAAAGATAACAAAGGAAAGCGGTCAGTTCCTCGTCCTGGTGGGATGGAACCTGAATGAAGGAACCATCTAAGAAGCCACTAGCGAGTACGATTGGCCACCGCTCACTCTAAGCTTGGCTGCCTTCACAGTAATTTTGTATGGTCCCTCTTCAGCTTCTGGGATCATAAAAATCCGCCGAAAGCGTCCGACCCCACCCTAAAGGGTGGGGTATGACCGGACGCTTTCTTTTACAGGCGGATTTTTAGGATACAAGAAGGCGCTACATCCCTTGCCTTAAGGCAAGGGTATTGCGCCTTCTCTGTATAATAACTCTTTCAACCACGTTATTATTAAGCCTAGGGTCTTTGGCCGGAGGATTGGCCAAGGATTTTTTCCCATCCCTTGAGAAGGTGTTTCCGTAGTATTCATTTCCTGACGGCGCTATCAAAACAAGGTCAAGGTCATCCAAATTCAAGAAAAAAAGTGCTAGGAGAAAGACTCCAAGAATGGAGTCCCTCGAATCTCCACGGCACGGTACTAGCCCCGCCAGGGGTTAGGGGTGTCAGATGATCCGAAGGGACTCCATAATTATTAGCGTTTCCATCTTGATTTTCCGAAACATTTAAACAATAAAAATCACAGATGCTTAAAATCTTCGATTTTAGCACACAAGAAATTTCAAAGAAATTTCTTAGTGTTTTTAAGTTTAAATGTCCGAAAATTCAATGAATTTTCGATACATTTAAATACCATTGTTTACTTAAACACCCATATGATTACAAAAGTAAACGATATTGGCTTGAAGATACTGAGCCTATTCACTAACGGATTCAACAAAGAGCATTACATAAGACAAGTTGAAAAAATGCTGAGAATCAGTTCGAGAAGTGCTCTTGTCAATTTGGACAAGTTAGAGAAGCAAGGAATCCTGGAATCACAAACAAAGGGGAAAATTAAGGCGTATAGGATAAGGGATTCACTCATTTCGAGAGAATCGTTTATTCTTACAGAACAATACAAAAAATTACGTTTTTTACACAGCAATCAAGTTATTAAGGAAATTATCGAAAAGAGTGACAATCTTATGCATGGGATTGTCATCATTTTTGGCAGTTATGCCAAAGGAATCCAAAAGGAAGATTCTGATTTGGACTTATTCCTCATTGGGAGGTTTGAAGAAAATAGTATCAAAGAGATTGGAATTAAGTATGGAATCAGAATTAATATGAAAAGTTATCCGAAAAGTCTTTTTCTAAAAGAATTTCATGAGGATATATTACTAAAAGAGATTTTGGAAAATCACATCATCATAAAAGGAACGGAAGAATTTGTCAGGGAGGCAAAGAAATGGATCAGATAAAATGGTGCATGCAGCAAAAGAAAGGTATTGAGCTTGTGGAACCAAGCAATAATTTACATGAGGCATATCTTATTAAGGCAGAGGAAGCTCTTGACACACTGCGATCTTCAAAAAGCAAGGACTGGCAGCTAACAACAGCGTATTACACCATCTATCATGGGATATACTCCTTGCTTATGAAGATAGGCATAAAATGTGAAATCCATTCGTGTACTATCGAATTCACAAAGAGGTTTCTCAATAAGTATTTTTCAATTGATGATCTTGAACTGTTGGACAAAGCGTTTTCAGCAAGAATTGACGCTCAATACTATGTCAACAGAAAAGTGCCGGATGCTAATTATGACTTGATTATTAAAAAAACGCCTGGTTTCCTCGTAAAGTGCAAGAACATTATACTTGAAGAAAAAGGGATCAATGAATTCAGAAAAAAGATGGAATCATTGAAGTCATAATACAATTTCTCTCAACATGTACATTAAAAAGGGAAAAATAGACCATGCCGGACACGAGAAATGCAATACATTTCTGGGCTTGACTGTTTACACAGTCAAGTCACGGAAGTATAGATAGCCCCGCCAGGG
>JAHIVG010000004.1 GCA_018816705.1 Nanobdellota archaeon | reverse complement strand
TGCCCTTCAGGGTGAGGATGAATGCGTTTGTTAGTATTATGGTTTTCTGCTTTTTTTGTGTCCTAGAAATCCGTCTCGAAAATCCGACGCAAGCCCAGTCCTTCAGGGCTGGGTAGTCGGATTTTAGGATTTCTATGACATGTCCCATATTGATGTCCACCAGAACCACCGCATGCCTCGCAAAACTACATGTCCCCATATGCTACCAACCCAATGCCCACACCAACCCTCATATAGTCAGTGCCTGATAAAGAAGTAACGGGTGCACGTAAAGTGTTGTACTCATTGATGAAGGACCAAGCTTAAGTGCTGCACCTGGCGTCGTCGACGTTGACGTCGTAGAAGTCCCATCGCCCCACCACACCTACTGTTATCTCGGTGTTGTCCATCCTGAGGCTGGGTATGACGTCCACAGGGCAGTGGATTGGGTTGGCAGAGCTCCAGTATATATGGTCGACCATGCTCTTGTTCTTGATGTCTGGGCCCGGAAGGTAATTGCTCGGAAAAGCGAGGCTCTCGATGCCGTACTCGGATTTCCCCCCGAGCTGGCCGCCAAGGCGCTGGATGTAGTCCGGAGCGCCGGGGCAGGGCAAGTATCTTTGGGATTCCCAATGCTCCTTGAGCTTATCGTCATTCGTCCGGATCTCCTCGATAGTATACACGGACTCCTTGATGATGTTCGGCTGGGCGCCGCCGTGACCGTACACAGGGTCGGGGAAATTTATGATGTTGACCTTGGTCCTGGTCGTGATGTTCCTCACCCACTTGGCAGCCCCGCCTATGTCCTCGACCTCAAGCGTGGAGTCCAGCTCTACCTCGACATCCCAGGGTGAGACCATATGCACATCGATGTTGAGCGGTGTCAGGCTGAAGAGGATGCTCAGTTTCGAGCCCTGCGCCTCCATCTTCTCGGTCCACAACAGTATGTTCGAGTCGTTTATGAGAGCCCTCGGCTGCCCGTCGAGATTGCCGTATATCATCATCTCGTGGAACTTATCGTCGATGTCTGTGATGTAATCGTCAGCGGCATCCTGCGGGTTCATGGCAAGAAGCGTCCTGAAGGCAGCGATGTAAAGCGCACGCTCGAGATCTGATTCTGTATCAGAGATGAAGCGGTCCAGGGCGATTATCCTGGACTCTGCAAGGAAGATGTTGTCCCTCAGCCTGTACTGCGAAGTGTTGTAGATGAAGGTTATCGTGAAGAACAGCACAGTTATGGATATGAACGTGAAGATCACACCCCGCCTGCCTACTGCCATACCCTCACCTCCACAAGTGTGGGACCCCAGAGATACGGCACACCTGAAGTTACCAGCACGTTCGTGTTGAGGGACTGCTTGTCGAACCTTATGTCGAGGAGGCCGTCGCCGTCCAGGTCCAGCTGGCTGAACAGGATGAAGGCAGCGCTCTCTATGGCATCATCGCGGTCATAGCTGGCGTTGAAGAACCTGCACTGATTGTTACCGGAATAGTCGGCTGGTATAGTAGCATTGAGGGCGGAGCCATCCTCAAAGCGGATATCCCATGTGCAGCCATCTGCCAATGCACCGACTCCCTCTGACTCGGCATTGGTCCTCGCCAGAACGGTAAAGATCAGCCTGTTATCAGGTGAGCCGCCAGAGACATTGTCCGGCGAGAGCCCGGTGTCAATCCTCACAGTCACGTTGGTGCCAGACTCGAAATAGTTGGGCGGGATCTGGACGATGAACGGATCACCTAGCAGACGGTAGTTAGAGCCATAAGAAGAGAGGTTGTAGGGCACTACTGTCGATGTATCACCGAACACGATCACGTCATTGGTCCACCTGTCGCCTGAGTAGGAGGTGACGAGCACCTCAGCGAGGGTGATGTTGGGCGGGATACGGAAGGTGCCGTTGGTGAAATTGTTGTTGAAAGGCGGGAGCTCGACCGAGAGGGGTATATCACCGGCTGATTCGATGTTCACATAGGGCGTGAAGTTCAGCTCGAAATGCGAGTCCGGGAAGAGCCTGGACTTGATGAGGTTGCCTGTCAGGATTATCGCCTGGGCCTTGTATGTATACGTCAATATGTTATTTGCCAGGCCCATGTAGATGTCCTGCAGCTCGGTGGCATTGCTGCTCGCATAATACTCACCGTCCCCAGACTCAGCCACGTTGTTCAATGTGAAATTTGCGAGGTAGCAGCTCGATACGGGGCCGAAGCCTATGGCATGGACCGTGGCGTTCAGATCGTCGTGGGCTCTCCATGAGCTCCAGTTCGCGTTCTTGCTCGGTCCGTTGCACGAAGGATTGTTGCAATCTCCAGAGTTGCCGCTGCAGCAGAAGCTTCCGGAGGTGCTTGTTCCCTTGAAGCTGGTTGAGCATGCCCCAGAGCCGATGCACCTCCTGCCGGGGATGCCATCGCTCATGACGATTATGAACTTGTTCCTTGAAGCGTTGCTCTCAGAATTGAGTATGTTGTATGCCCTATTGATCGCACAGCAGATGCAGGTGCCATCGGAGGGGCTGTCCGGGTAGTTGTTGATGGAGCTTATGAGGGAACTCACGTCAGTCGTCAGGCTATCCCATGTGTAAGCGTCGATGTTGAATCCCACGAGCCCGACGCGGTTTCCGCTAAGGTTAAGGATGAGGCTGACGAAGTCCTTATCAAGGCACTTGGCTAAGCTTATCCTTCTCGTGTCGGAATCATAGATCTGGGGGTCGGAACAATCATTGACAATGTTACCGTTCACGTTTGAAGTCAACCTCCACTGCATGCTGCCGGAAAGGTCTGTGACCAGGATGACATCATTGTTGCCAGCGTCGTATTCAGAGTAGTTGATGCCGCTGGACCCCATCCTAATGGGTATGGTCTGGCCGCTCAACGCAGAGTAGTTGAGCTTGCTGCTGAGCTGGGAATCTGAGATGTTGACGTACTCCTCACCCGTAACGTTGTTGTCCATGAAGACGGTCACGTTGCCGACATTCAGGTAGATGGAGAAGTTGCTCGAGTTGTAGCTGCTGAAATTGGAATCATAATGGAGGTAGAGGCTCATCTGCTTCAGGTCACCTCCGACATATATCGAATCATAGATGTTGATCAGGCCGTCGATTCCCGTGAAATACTGCCTCTGCGTGGAATTGTCGATGTCATACCTCCTGGGATCGAACTGGGCTGTGGTGTTGGTGTCAACCCTGAGGTAGCCGCCGCCGATGAAGCCGAGCGACTGGTTCGCCTGGGTGACGTTGAAGGTTATGTTGATGGTGTTCCTCCCGGGCTGGAACAGCGAGTGCACTGCAGTGGACAGCGTGTAGTTGTCAGCATCCATGTCTGACAGGGCCTTCCTGTGCAGGGTCTGGGCGTACTGGTCGTTGACGGAAAGCAGCGCGTCGGTGCTCAGCACGCCCTCGAAGTAGACCTCGATCATGTTGGTGTAGTTATCCGGGAGCATTATCTCTGCGCTGAGGTTGCCCTCTCCGACGAAGCCGCCGAAATAGATGTAAGAAGAGACCTTCCTGTACGGCGAGGTGGTCAGGTACACCCTTGCCGTGTAGCCCTCAACCGGCTTGTCCTGCTCGATGCCCGAGACCATATGCGAGGCGCTCCTGACAGCGGTCTGCTTGGAGATGTTCCTCGAATGGACCATCTGGCCCCCGACCATGACGCTGTAGCCGTACCTTTCGGGGATGTAGTTGCCGAAGATGATCCTTGACAGCTCCCTCGCAGCGTCTGTCTCATTCTTGATCCAGAAGAGGGCTATCTGCTCGAGAACGGTGTAGTTCATCTTGTAGGCCGAACCGAGGGCGGTTATCTGATTGATTGAGTCCTGGTCGAGGTCCTTTATCTTGACCTCCGCCAGCAGGTCCACCGAATCCCTGCTGAGGAACTCCGATTGGGTGGTCTCCTCCTCTGTCACGAAATAGGTGGAGATGACTATGACAGCCACGAACAGGAGCATGACAGCCAGGAAGGCGTCTATTATGAAGAACACGCCGCGTCTCATTGCCATAGTCTCACCTCAAGCATCTCCGGCCCGAGGAGCGAGGGGATGTCGGGCACGGTGGCCGTCTCGACCTGGATGCTGGCCTGGTCGAGGTCCATATCTATGAGGCCGTCCTTGTCGAAGTCGAGCCGCTCAAGCAGGGTGTGCATGGCGTTGTCTATGGAATTGTTACGGTCGTAGGAACAATCATTGTAGAGGACACAGTTGCCTTCAGAGTGATTGAGGGCAGAATAGGCGCATCTATGCTTCCCGTCATAGGTTGACGGGACGAGGATGCTCGAGTTCGTCAGGTCCTCGAACTGCAATGTCCAGTTGCACCCCTCGAAGTATCCTCCGAGGCCCTCTGTCATGGCATTAGGTGAGACCAGGGTGGTGTATATGAGCGAGTTGTCCGGAGAGCCCCCGCTCCTGTTGGTGGGGCTGTAGGCTGTCTCTATGCGGAAGGTGTTGTTGCCGGGAGCGAGATAGGCGGGGTTTATCTCTATTATGTATGGGTCGCCCATCAGCTGGTATCTCATGCTGAAATTCGAGAGGTCGAATATGGTGTGGTTCCCGTACTGGTTGTAGACCCATGCCAGGTCTGTCCACCTGTCTGCGGAGTAGGACGTGAGCCGCGCGTCTAGGATATGGATGTTGGGGCCGAAGGACGCGGTGAACTCGGTGTCATTGTTCCCGAACCTCGGTGATTGGACGGTGATAGGTATCTGGCCCTTGATCGTGAAGGCTTCGGGCACGGTGGAGTTTACCTCGAGATAGGAGTCGTTGTAGAGGATGCTGAAGATGTTGCCCTCGATGAGGGCTGACTGCGAGATATATTCAAGGCCCCGTAACTCTTGGGCGATTTCCTGATAGATCTGAACCAGCTCTTCAGCGGACTGGCTCGAATAGAAATGTGAGCAATTATCGCAGCAGGCAGATTGATTGAGGATGTCAATCGCTTCAGGATCACGTGAAGGATCCAGGGCGAAACCTATGGTGTAGACATCTATCCCATATTGATCATGAGCCCTGCATGACAGGTTTATGGTCTCATTCCCGGCAGAAAATCCGTTAATGCAGGTCCCAAAACCACCCGGCAAACATGTGTTTGCCTCTCCATCGCTCATCACCAGCATAGCCCTCCTCTTGTTGTCCTGAGGGTAATCCCCGAAATGGATCTCGGCGTCGAAATCCAATGATGATGCATCCTGGTTATAGACAATCGCAGAAATCATGTTCTCGCCCGGGTGGAACAGGTCTTCAAATAAGTTTATCTCTTCATCCCATTCCAGTCCTGGATAAGGCGTCCAGCCGCCGTCGATCCGTTGCCCATTGATGTACATATCAGCGCGGTCATCTGATCTCAATCGTAAAGTGGGATCCGCGAACTGCGACTGGTTGACGTTGAAGGTCTTCCTCAGATATATCGTCCCATTCGATTCTACACCTACAAAATCAATCTCATCCAATTTTACCTGATGGGCTGTACAGGGGCCGCTCCTGCAATATGAATCAAAGATGAAATCGAGCTTTATGCTGATTCTCGACTCGGCGTTGAAGAAATCTGAGGGTGGATTGACGTTCAGCCTACAGTCCTCCTCGAAAATCTCACCTGTAGCTTCGACATGGCCTGAACATGCCCATACCCATTCAAGGTCTGAGGTATTGAAGAAGAAGATATCATACCATAGGTCCTCCTCTGGCATAAAATTAATCTCGGCCTCGATATAATCATACTCCTCTATATCAGTAAATGGTTCGGACTTGAAGGTCGTAGATATGGTGGGTCTTATCGACATGTTGCATTTCGCGCCTATCGTCAACTGTCTCATTTCCTGGCTCTGGCTGTCATCAATGATGTCCTCATACCCGGATTCATAGAGGAGCCTTCCGGTGCCTGGTTTCCTGACCTTGAGTGGGGGAAATGAGGTGTACAGGCCGAGGACATCGCCTTCCTGGATGTCGGTCAGTGGGAATCCGTTAGGCACGAAAGTCCGAGCGCTCGGCGGGCCGAGATATTCCGAATTATTTCCAACCTCAGGAGAGCCAACGGCCTCATAGGTCGTCAGGCGCTTCCTGAAAGAGTGCTTCACCTCATACTTCAGGCCTGGATCGTAGAACGGCCGCAGCACAAGGAATTCCACGAAGACCCTGTCTGACCAGACACCAGGCACGACATTGAAGAAGAACCTGAAGTCATCCAACTGACCGCAATAATAGGGGATCTTGTACATATCATTCGAGTCCTGCACTAGCGTCTCAATATCGTATATGCCGAGCCGGTTAGCCTGCTGGGATACATCACCGACCATCTGAACCCAATTCAGCGATGGGCTGGTGTTCTGGAGGCAAAGGAAGTTACCGTCGAGATTCTGAAGCATGGAGCCATCACCCCAGCAGGATTCCCCGCTGAACAGGCTGTAACTCGGAATCACATCTACAGAATCCCTCATCAGATCACCGCCCATGTACAGCGGGTCGATGACAGTGTTCGAATCAGGACCGAAGCCGATAGGCATCTGCCCTTGCGGCCATGATCCATCATCATATTCCAGCGCATCCCAGTTTCCTGGAGGTGCAGCATCGGGATATTCAAGAGTGTATTTCCATTGGCTTTCAGCAGGGATTGGCGTTCCAGGCTTGAAAAGCAGTTCCATCGCCTTATAGATGCCGCATGAGACACAAGTGTTCCCTACAGGATTGTCAATTGCATCGATTTTATTATGCAAGTACGACCTGCTTGTATAATCCTTTAAAGGGACAACATTTGTGTATAAGGGAATGAGTGTATGGTAGAAAAATACCAAGCCCATCCTGCTCGGGCTGAGGTCTTCGAGGATTATATCGACGAATCTCTTGTCAAGGCATTTTGCCAAGGCAAGGCGCATAGTCCTGTTGCTCGTGTACATCTTGGTATTATCGCAGTCGTTCCCCCATGTCTCTCCATCCGTACGTAACCAACCATCTCCAGGAGTTATGTTCCATGCCATGCTTCCTGAGATATCAGTGATGAGTATGGCATCCACACCTCCTCCCCCATAAGGTGCGATGTCTGTCCAGCCGAAGCGCATGGGGACGTTCTTGCCAGCAAGCTTGCTGAGATTGAGCGCTGAGAAACGCTCGGGGTCGAGGTCGATTGTCTCCTCTCCTGTGAAGTTCTCGTCGAAGAAGATCGTCTGGTTCGCCAAGACCAGTTGGAGATAAACATCGTCTAACTGGCCGATGTCTGACTTGTAGTGCAGGCTAGCAGATAAGTTCGAGATATCAGGGGGGAAGTAATAAGACCCATAGAGATTGATCACCCCCTCGACCTGCGGAAGGTAATATCTTGTTATCAACGTGTCATTCGCTATATGCGTGAACTGCCTCATGCCCTCCTTCAGGTGGGTGTTGTTGGCGCTGATGTTGGCCGTGACCCGGATATAACCGCCGCCGATGTATCCGAGCTGCCCTTCGCTCGAGTTGAACCTTATCGAGAACGAGGTCCTGTTCTCCCCACCGAAATTGCTGAAATGCACGGGGTCGATGATGAAGGTCTCAGCACCGAGAGGATTCGTCCTGTTGGTCGTGAAGTTGCCTGACCCGTTCCCGTTTATATGGAACTCGAAATTGTCGCTGAAAGAGCCCTCGATGATCACGTTCCTTATGGAGATGAACTCAGGGACCTCCATGAGCACGGTGATGTTGCCCTGGCCGGTGAACCCCTGGAAATAGGTGTAGAAGTCCATCAGGAAGTTGTCCATGCCGGTAAGATGCGCATACGACAGGAACCTCTCTGTCTGCTGGGACTTCTCGATGCCGGAGATGCTCCTCTTGGAGGTGATAACGGTCTCGCTACCCGGTTTGTAGCGGTTGCACACGACGTCATTGCCGACCCTTATCTCGAAGCCGTACTGCTCGGGTATGAGCTCAAGGAAAGTATAGTTGCACAGCAGCTGCGATGCCTCGTACTCCCCCTTGACCCATAAGAGAGCCATCTGCTCGAGGACGCTGATGTCAGGATCGATAGACAAGGAGATCCTGTTAAGGTCGTGCAGGAAACGGAAGTCCAGCTCGTCCATCCTCACCTGCGCCAGGAAGTCGACGGCGTCGCGGGAGAAGTAGGCGGACTGGGTGGTCTCCTCCTCTGTCACGAAGAAGAGCGAGTACATGAATATGCCTAAGAGCAGCAGCGTCGCTCCCAGGACTGCATCAATGGTGAACAATATCCCCTTCCTCCTTCTCATTGCCAGATCTTCACCTCCACCAGCGTCGGCCCCCAGAGGTTGGGTATCCTGTCAGTGGTCGCGGTCTTGATCAGAAGGTTGGGCTCGCCGATCTCCACGTCAAGGCGTCCGTCCTGGTCGAAATCCAGCCTGCTCAGGAGGTCGTGCAGCGCGATATGCATGGAATTGTTCCCGTCATAGGCGTTGTCTTGCAGGGTGTGGTTTGTGGAGTTGTATGCGCATACAAGCGGCCCTGCGTAATGTTGAGGGGTGAGCATGAGCTTCTTCAGGTCGTCTTCGAATTCGATGTTCCATCCGCACCCTTCCTCATAATCTCCGAGGCCGAGGCTCCTTGACCTGGGCGAGATTAGGGTTGTGAATATGAGGCGGTTGCTGGGCGAACCGTTAGTGAGTCCAGTCGGCGTGATGCCTGTGTCTGAGTGTATCATGTTGCCTCCACCCCTGAGGGCATCCGGGGGGAACTCGATGATGAACGGGTCTCCGAGCAGGACATAGTCCCTTCCGAAGTCAGTCAGGTTGAAGACTGTAAGGTTCTCGAGAGAGTTGTTGATCCAGACGAGCCTGGTCCACTTGTCGCCGGAGTATGATGTTATCCTGGCATCCTGGATGATCATGCCGTCCCTCAACGAGATGTTCAGTTCCGAGATGTTGTTGCCGAATGGAGGGGTCTGGACGGTGAGGGGGATCAGTCCTGTGGATATGGGATCGCTTCCCGTAGAGATGTTGAACTCCAGGTAGGAGTCGTTGTAGAGGATGCTCTCCACATCACCTAAGATGGATGCGGCCTGTGCCTCGTAGCCTAGCTTGGCGATGTCCTCTGCTAGGGTGTCATAGATCTCCTGGAGCTCCTCAGGGTCCTGGGATTGGTAGAAATGATTTTCGTCGTCGCATGCAGCGATATTCTCAAGCGTCGTGAGGCCGCTGCCACTAACAGCGAATCCGATGCTGTATATCCTGATTCCGTGCTTGATGAATGCTTCACAGGCGAAATCTCTCGCCTGCTGTGCAGGGTCAATGATTGGAGGATTCAATATAGAGCCGCACAAACCAGTGGGATAGCACATATTGGCTACTCCATCGCTCATGACGACCATGGCCCTTGGAATCGAAGAGTTCCTCGGTGCAGGGGTCTTGAGCTGGGAATCGAAGGACATCGAATCGATGTCTTGGTTCTCAAGCTTTACGGCAAGGATGTGCCGGCCTGGGCTGGGAATCCGTGGTCCAGTCAGATTCCTGAAGTGAAACCAGTCCCTGCCGAGGTAGTCATTTGTGGGAATCTGCACACCATCAATATATACCGTGGCGCTGTCGTCGTCTAACACTTCAAGTATGACCTCATCATATTGCTCTGAGACATCAAACTTCTTCCTGAAATACAGGTCGCCAGAAGAGGTGATTGCAGTTATGCCCACATAGTCGATGTGGACCTTGCCTGATGTGCAGCTCTCGCAGTCGAAGAGGATCTCAAGCTGCATGTAAGCTTTATTGAGCATCGAAGAAAAATATCTATCATTATCAGGAAGAGCCGGCGCCAGGCATTCCAGGTGTGTCACGACACCCTTTTCAAGCGATCCATCACACACATCGCGCCAACCTCTAAATGTTCCAGAAGCGGAATATATTGCATAAGTTATCTTGTAAGTGACATCCTCTTCCGGAAGTATGTCTATCTCTGTGAGCAAGTTCTTGGCATCACGGTCTGAGAATCCGTCTGTGCCGAATACTGCGGTTATGTTGCGCTGCTGCCTGTCCTGCTCGCATTTCATCCCTACCATCAGCCGCCCGCCCCTTGTGGGATCCGAGTAAAGTAATTCGTCGTGTAGGCCTTGCTTCCGTATCTGTGTGCCTCCGCTCGGAGCAGTGTCGTAGATCTCGCCGAAGTTGGTGAACAGGCCAATGACGTCGCCATCAAGAATCTTTATCTTTTGGTTAGGGTTATAGCATACCTTCCTGCCGGTGTTGAGGTCGAATTCCTTACTAAGGCTCCTTTGGAACGAATAAACCTTTTCATACCTGTCAGAGAAGGGCCTGAAAATGATGAAATCCGCGGAAGGTGGGGGCTTTTGCTGCCAGACATTTGGCGTCGTGTCGAATCTGAAACAGTATTCTGTCACCCTGTCGCACGCCGGGAACCTGTACAGGTCGTTGACATGCTGTACTTTGGTCTCCTCAGGATAAGAGACCTTGCTCGTGGGAGTGCTGGAAGTGTCACCGACCTGGAAGACTGCAGGAGCTTGAGTGGTGTCGTTCAGTAAACATTGGTTGATCTCATCATCAGTGTTCACAAGGGCTGGGGAACATGTCAGGAAACCGGCACAATCAGTCCCTGAAGGATAATAGCAATAGGATATCGGTCGGTATTCATAAGTGGGATTCATCATTGTTCGGTCGATGTTAGTATTTATCCCATCAAATCCAAAACCGAATGGAGCAGTGCCCGTGAGCCAGTCATCGTCGTTGAATGCCAGGTCTTTCCATCCTGCTGGAGGGTCATTGCCAGGGAGGATAAAGTCCAGGTTGTACTTGTAGTCGCTGTGTTTTGGGAGAAGGATGTCATATTCCTTGAGCAGCTCGATGGCCTTGAATATGCCGCAGGCGATGCAGGTGGCGCTTATTGTCTCGTATTCGTCAATGTCTCCGATAAGCATGGCAGCATCATCCCGGAGCTCGGTGAACCTGTCAGACCTGGTCGAGAACGATACAAGTCCTACGTTAGAGTGTAAAGACTCATCTAGCAAGTTGTTAACGAAATCTTTGTCCAGGCATTTCGCCAGCGACAGCCTCTCGGTCGAGTCATCATACAGCAGAGGATCATCACATCCCCTTACCTCACCGCCTCCGGTCTGGGGAATATCATAGTCCATACTGGTTGACAAGTCAGTGATCAGCACTGCCTTCACGCCGCCGAAGGAGAAGTTTGCGCCAATCCAGCCGAAGCGCATGGGCACGTTCTTGCCCGCAAGAAGAGCCAGGTTGAGGCCGGAGAAGTTATCAGGTACGAGCTTGACGATCTCATCACCATAGAATGATGTGTCGTTGAAGATGCTCTCGTTGCCGATGATGAGCTTGAGGGAGACATTGTCAACCTGGCCTATGTCAGAGCGGTAGTGGAGCATGCCTGAGATGTTCAGCAGCCTCGGTGGGAAGTAGTAAGAGCCGTACTGGTTGACGAAGCCGTCCACCTGCGGGAAATAGTGGCGCTGCAGGTAGCTTTCGCCGTGATACTCGGTGAACTGCGGCGTCATGTTGCTCTGGTTGGTGCTCATGTTCATCCTTACCTTGATGTAGCCACCGCCGATATAACCAAGGTCTGAGGTGTTGAACCTGATGTGCATCATGGTGATGTTGCCGCGTTCGAAATCGTTGAAATATGAGTAGTTCACCCAGAAGGTCTCGGCCTTCATGGGGTCATCATCTGTGAAGTTGTAGTAGCCTGCCCATGTGCTGTTGATGAACAGCGAGAAGTTGTGGCTGAAAGCACCCTCTATGGTGACGTTGGTGATGTTGATGTATTCCGGCAGGTCGATGGCGACAGTGATGTTGCCCTGGCCGGTGAAGCCTCCGAAGTAGACATACCTGTCGTATAAGTATGTGTCCATGCCTGTCAGGTGGGCATAGGTCAAGAACCTCTCCACCTCCTTGTCCTTCTCGATGCCGGTAACAGTCTTCTTGGAGCTGACCAGGGTCTTGTTGCCAGGCTTGGCCCTTGAATATATCTCCTCTCCGCCTACGACGATGCTGTAGCCGTACTGCGGAGGGATCATCTTTTCGAAGACATATCTTGAGAGATCGTAGGCTGCGTCATGCTCCTCTTTGACCCAGAAGAGGGCTATCTGCTCCAATACTGAAAGGTCTGTGTCCAGTGAAGGACCGATTTCCCTCAGGTCGTGCAGGACAGGAGCATCGATCTCCACCATGCCCATCTCAGAGAGGAAATCTATGGAGTCCTGCGAGAGGAGAGTGGGCTGTGTCGTGTCGACCTCGGTGATGAAGAAGAGCGAGAACACCGCAATCCCTAAGAGGAGGAGCGTGGCTCCCAGCATCGAGTCGAGGGTGAACACGAATCCTTTTCTAGGGTCTAGTCCCATGTAAGTATCACCATGTTTATGACCCTGTTCTTCTTGACCAGGAACCTCGAGAGCTTGACCACGTTGCTATAATCCACAGCTGACAGGTCCAGCTTGGAGCAATTATGATTGGCAAGGTCGTAGATGCCGAGCTTCAGCTGGTCGTAGAAGTCCGGGGGCGACAGTATGTCTGCGGAGCTGAAGTGGTAGATGGTGCCGTCGGAATAGGTCCAGGCCATTATACCGGTGCCCCACTCGTCCGAAGTGGCATAAGTTTCGACGATGACATTCGGATCATTATTCGTCAGCACTACATAATCATGGTTCATGGATATCATCGAGTCTGCTGTTAGGTCAAGGAAGGGAAGTTCCTTTGCCATGATGGCATCGGTCGAGCCAACAGTCTCTGTATGGTCCACATTCATGCCCATCATCCCGGCAGTGGTGAAGTCGCCGATGAGCAAAGTCGGCAGGCCCTTCTCGGCCCAGGAAAGGAATGATGGCACCAGGTCGAGGTCTCCGTTCTCCACGATGAGGAGGTCGTAGTCAAAGAGATCATTCTCAAGTTCTGCGGTCAGCCCGTTGCATTTCGTATGGCCTTCTTCGCAGAATGTGTCAACAGCAGTGATGCCCATCTCATCCAGGTCGTCATACACTTCATGGCTGTCCGGGTCGAGGACGGCATCCTCTATGTTCCTGGTGTAATACGCAATCTTCCTCTTCGAAGAGAGGTCCATGTCCGGGTGGCCGACGCTGCACACGCCGAAGACGGGAACAGACTTGCGGTTGTCGCCCTCGAAAAAGATCATGAAGTCGTGCGGGACGTCGAACCTCTTCCTCATCTCTGAATAGGTAAGCTTCTGGAACTCCAGGAGCTTGGTCCTGTTGAACTTGCTGTTCTTGTCCGTTATGCCTATCCTGTCCACGTTCGTGTGGTCCCAGTTCAACGGGTAGCCAGGCAGCATGAGTGAATTGGAGATTATCCTCGCGTCAGTGAGAAGCTGGTCCTGGACCACCTTGCTCTCCTCGCTCTTGTTGACGATGAAATGCATGAATATCACTATCACGACAGAGAATATGAAGAAGGACATAATGAAGTCCATGTACCACACCTGGGAGCGGCGGCTCATCCTATCAGCTCCGGCTTGATCAGCACCAGGCTGTGGTTGTTGGCTATCACGTTGTCGACTCCTGCCAGCAAGGTGCCCTTGATGTTATGGGGGACGTTCATGACGTGCTCGTATCTCGCTGACTTGACGGTCAGGATAGCAGTCTCGGTGTTGAGGGCAATTTCCATAGTTATCCCTTCCACGTCATCGGGAACCTCAATTGTGCGCTCATAGCCGTGATGCACCTGGGCAGCCAGGTAGAACTCGTTCTGGAGCTCGATGGCGATGTTCCTCGTCATTATATACTCCCTGTCATCATACATCTCCTTGACCTGGTCCCCGACAATGACGATGACCACGATGAAGCTGAGTATCCCTACCGCGATTAGGACCATGAACTCCATCGAGATCTGGCTACGCATCTGTGATGTTCACCCTGCCATCTACAGTCCTTATCTTGATGAATCTGATGCCTGAGACCGGCAACAGACTGGAATTGTATATGGGGACGTCTGACCTGAACACGACATCGCTCAAGGAACTCTCTATCTTCACCTTGAACACGATCTCCTGGGTGGTACCGTTCACGATAAAACTATCGACGTGGCTAGGGAGGTATACCTTGAGGATGGTCTGCGAGGGCTCGCCGAGGTAGTACACCTTCTCGGCCGTGTTAATCACCTTGCGGCCTATCTCCCTCACCTGGTTCATGCTGAGCTGATCGGTCACATCCTGGCTCTGGGAGAAGAAGATCATTATGAGCGGGAAGGCCATCAGCAGGGCGAAGCCGATGACGATGATGTATTCCATGCTAGCTTGTCCTATGCGCATCTCTTTCCCTCTTTTAGCCCTCAAACTACTTCATAGCTATCTCTGCCGGCATCATTTATAAATTTATGGAAAAAAGCGTAACCATCAATCAGGACTCACGTGCCCTCTTCCCAGCTGTTGAGGTATTTCTCCTGCTCAGGCGTGAGCCTATCGTATTCTATTTTCATCGCCTCTAGCTGGAGGTCGGCCACATGCCGGTCCATCTTCCCAGGCAGCTTGACCACGCCGGGCTTGAGCCTGTCCTTGTTCTTCACGCCGTATTCTACCGCTAATGCCTGGTTGCAGAACGACATGGCCATGACGGTCGATGGGTGGCCCTCTGCCACAGCGAGGTTCACTAATCTTCCTTCGCCAGCCAAGAAGACCTTCTTGCCGTTGATGGTGTACTCGTCGAACAAAGGCCTTATCCTACGCTTCTTGGCGGCCTTCTCAAGCCCCTCGACATCTATCTCGTTGTCGAAATGCCCTGAGTTGCAGAATATCGCACCTTCCTTCATCTTCTTGATGTGGTCCACGGTTATCACGTGCTTGTTGCCTGTAACCGTCACAAAGATATCGCCTATCTTGGATGCATCCTCCATCTTCATGACCCTGAAGCCGTCCATGGCGGCCTGCAGGGCCTTGAACTGGTCGATCTCAGTCACTATGACATTTGCACTCATGCCTAGTGCCCTTGCAGCAACACCCTTGCCGCACTGTCCGTAGCCTGCGACTACAACATTCTTTCCTGCTATGAGGGTGTTCGAGGCTCTCAGTATGCCGTCCCAGGTGCTCTGGCCTGTGCCATAGTAGTTATCGAACAGGTGCTTGGTGAACTGGTCGTTCACGGCGAAGACCGGATAGAGCAGCTTGCCGTCTTTCTCCATCGCCCTGAGCCTGATTATGCCCGTGGTGGTCTCCTCGCAGCCGCAGATAATGTCCTTTATCAATTCAGGATGTTTCGTGTGCACTTCTGACACGAGGTCGCAGCCGTCGTCAATGGTAACGTCAGGTTTGAATTCTATCACTTTGGTTATGTAACGATAGTAATCCTCCTTGTTCTCGCCCTTGTACGCCCAGACCTTGATATCTTCCTCTGCAAGGGCTGCGGCGACGTCATCCTGCGTGCTCAAAGGGTTGCATCCTGTGATTGCGACTTCAGCGCCGCCTGCAACCAAGGTCCTGACCAGGACTGCAGTCTCTTTCGTTACATGCAGTGCGAGGCCGACCTTGATGCCTTTCAGGGGTTTCTCCTTGGCGAAGCGCTCCTTCACCTTCAAGAGCGCGCCCATCTGCAGCTCTGCATACTCGATGTTCTTCCTGCCCTGTTCTGCGAGCTTGATGTCCTTGACTTCATAGTTGGTTCCTTTGTCCATGATATTCACCTCAGTTTCTCGATCATGTCGATAGTGATCTCTGAAAGGTTCTCTACAGCAGCGTCTGCGAGCTGCATGTCCTTCACAGAAAGGTAATTGTTCATGATGGCAATGCATTTCATGCCTGCAGCCTTTGCAGCCTTTATCCCGTTGCCGCTGTCCTCGATGACGCAGCATTCCTCCGGCGGCACATCCAGGCGTCTTGCCACCTCGCGATAGATGTCTGGTGCTGGCTTGGCACGCTCCACGAGCTCGGAATTCACATATTCCTTGAAATTGGCCAGGAATCCGAGCTTGGCATCATAGGCCTTTAGTGATTGGGTCGGAGATGAAGTGCCTAATCCCAGGATGAACCTTGCCTTCAGGGTGGAGATGAGCTCTTCTGCGCCCTGCATATAATTGACCTTAAGGTTGCGCTCATGTTCATGCTTCCTTGCTGCTATGGCCTCGGCATCAACACCGAACTTCTGATGGAGCATCTCAGCTATCTCGTCGGTATCCATGCCTGACATCGACGAGAAATCGAACTCATCCTGGATGTGGAAATCTTCCCATATACTCTTCCAGGCGGCCTCGTGGTCTGCGCATGAGTCGAGAAGCACGCCGTCCATGTCGAAGATGACAGCCCTCATGCTGGGCATGAAACGCGGGTTGTTTTTATATTTATGCATCGATATTCATGCATCAAACGGGCCTTGTCATAAATCTGGGGGATAAGTCGCTCCGGCCAATCACCCCCCTTATTTACCGCCCTGAGCATGGCCGTGATAAAATGATTTTCTACAAACCCATGTCGATGACAAAGTTTAAATACATGTCACCATTTTAAGATAGTCATAAGGGGGTTGATCAATGCAAATAAGGATCAGGAAGCAAAATCCGGACGGGATTGCCCGTGTGGAGACAAGCGGCAACGTGAAAGAGATAGTCATCAACGAAGACCTGCTGCATCCAGACAGGGAGTCGATATCCGTCTGCTATATGGGTAAGAGCTCTTCTGGGATAGTCGATTTCACGCCGGCAGAGATCGAGAAGATATATGATTCTATAAAGAACCGGATCCATCTGATCAAAGGGTTCAAAAGAGTCTCGGGCAGCGGCGCGAAATTATTGTAGTCAAGCATATTGAACATGGGTGTGGGCCGCATGACTGCAACATCTTATGGTATCCTGAAAAGGTATACTAATATACTAATAATTGATATTTTTATTAGGGAACTTATCGGCACCGTTAGGTGATAAATTTGTCCTTAAATGATAGTAACGGACCGATAGATTTTTAAATAAAAGCGATATGCACCCCTGTATGAAGCCGGAAGTCCAGGATTCGATGCGGGCTCTTGAACTCATTCTTACTAGGGAATCGGCTGACGATGATAAGAGAATTGATGAGCTCAAAGAGAGATTGTTGAGAGGGTATTCGGCGAAGGACCTGGCTGAGCAGCTGCCTTATCTTGGGCTCTCCCACCCTATGGTGTTCCTATCAAGGGGGGCTGATGAGTTATTCGACCAAGGCTCGGAACAGATAGTCATCCAGCTCGGGACTGGATATGTGGGCAAGACCTGCCCAAGGCATGAGATGAGGAGGCATTATGCAATAGCTCCCTCGATGTCATACGAGACAAGGCTCCCTGAATCCATCGAGAACATGCGAGGGATGGGTCTGAGCGTTCCAGAGGCATATTTTGTCGGTGTCGAGAAGACAGAAGACGGCATCAAGACATTCGACGGTGGGCTCAGCTTCATGATAACCCCGGACCAGACAGAAAGAGGCAAGTATCAACTATTGGATATCTTTGATCCAAGAGTGAAGGGCCTCACCAACAGTGACGAGGTGATTGGATCCTATTTCATGGAATTCAAGCGACTGAAGGCAATCTATGACGGTGAAGACCCTGAATACACCCTTGAAGTCCACAATCATCATACGAGAGAAGGCCCAGAACTGGCCATCATGAAGATGTACATGGTCAGATGGGACACTGACAAGAACACCGGAGAACTGACCATGCTCGACCCTGTCAACGTGCTGGTCATGAAGAGAGCTCAGCAACAGCAGATTCCAAACTAGGCATATCCTGGACAGATAGAGTCTTCACCTCAGGCCTGGTCTTCTTTATCATCCCTGCCAATGACTTGCCAGGTCCCATCTCAATGGCCAGCTCGAGGTCAGGCATGTTCTGGATGATCTGCATCCACCTTACAGGGTTGGAAAGCTGTTCAGCCAGGTTGTATATCATATGCAGTATCGGGTCTTCAATATCCTTCTCATAAGGCTCAGCAGTGTAATTAGAGTATACAAGCCCTTCAGGCACCCTTAGATCAAGCCCCTTGAGGTACTCTTTAAGGCTTTCTCCAGCGTTGACGAAATACTTCGTGTGGAAGGGTCCTGGGACACCAAGCTTACGTGGCCTGCCGGGCATCTTTTCCTCCCATTCTTCTATCAAGTCTGGATGGCCTCCGATGACAATATTGCCAGGTGAATTGTAAAGTGCCACCTGCAGGCCTGATTCGAGACATAAGCGCTTCACTTCACCCACATCTGCACCCAACAAGGCAACCAGGAAATGTCCATCCGGAAACCGTTGGATATCTATATCCCTCTTCATGAACTCAGCCCTTTTCTTGACTATCCTCGCGCCGTCAGCGAAAGAGAAGGAATTTGCGGCATACAGGGCTGCATACTCACCGACTGAGTGGCCTGCGTAACAGAAGATATCCAGCCCAGTCTCTTCTTTTAGGATATCGTGCATGAAGCAGGAATGAACATAAGTGATGAGCTGAAGATTTACAGGCTCCCTCTGCTCTTCAGGGGTACCCTCATGGGATATTCTCGGGATATCGATGCCTGTCACTTTGGCTGCATACTTACTTCTGAGCCTGGCTGTCTTATGGTTCTCAAAAACATCCTGCCCCATGCCCATGTACTGGTTACCCTGCCCCGGGAATACGCCCACTATCATAGGAGGGGGGAATGCAGCATAATTTATAAAATTTCTACTTCTGAGAACACACCAGCAGCATCTTGGTGAGGCTCTTGTGGACCCGTATCGTGTGGTGCTGTTCGACCTTCCAGTGCCTCTTCGCTGCCCGCAGTATCTTCTTGTCCTCTGGGAAGACTGCGACAAGCCTCTTGGCCTTGCAGCGTTTCAAGAATCCCTCGAAGAAATCGTCCGGACCAATCATCCTGGAGTTCTTGCCGAAGGGCAGCTCAGTAACCATAGTGGGAGCATTTGCCTTGAAAGCATCAGCGACTTTTAATGCAGCCTTGGCCTTGAGATGTTTGGCATTGATCCTGGCGCGTTTCACCATGATGGGATCGATGTCTGAGCCCATCGCTTTCCTGTCCTGCAAGGCAGCCTCGATGGGGATGGTGCCGATGCCGCAGAAAGGATCAAGAATAGTCTTGGATTGCGCGAGGTTGACCATGGCCCTGGCCAGGCGGGTGTCCATGCTTGCAGGGTGGAACTCAGGCCAGGACGTCGTGCTGGGCAAGGGCTTCGGCATCTCCTGCAGCAGCCTGCACGCATATGCCTTCCTGCCGAAGAAGAACTGGAATACGGTCTTGGGCTTTGACAGGTCTACCTTCGGCTGCCTCAACGACCGCCAGATGATGTCCGCCAGCTCCACCTGGCTCTTGCTCGAGCGGACAGCATAGCTGCCTCGGCAATACATCTGCCAGTCAAAAACCTCGCATCTCTTCTCCAGCCCTGCGGCATCGCATGAGAACAGCAGCTCATAGACGGCGTGCGAATAGGCCAGCATGACTTTTCTTGGTTCCGCCTCCCCGATGAAGAAGCGGCCGTCCCTTTTCGTGTTTTTCAGCTGGAGGGCAGCCAGGGCCTCGGCCTCAGCCAGGGGCACACCTTTGAGATGGGCTAGGATCATCATGCAGCAGGGACCGGGATAAGGATATATTAAACTTGCCAATAATCCGCGTCAGAACGGCCTGACGAACCTCTTCCTCGGCACCGCGGGTATCCCGATGCGGATATGGGACATGCTCCCTATCACCAGATACGCACTCAGGATTATGAGAAGATACGCGAATATGATGCTCCAGGCAGGCAGCCCCAGCGAGAAGAGCAGGAACGGCATGAACAGCCCTGCCACCAGGGAAAGGAAAGATATCAGCAGGGCGCGGAGGGTGGAGAGGGCCCGGCTCATGTGCGTCTCAGGGCAGCTGTTGGTGTAGACAGCAGCCAGGTGGTCCATGGCATCGTTGAGATGCCTGCCCATGTTGAAAAGCATATAGGCCGTCACCAGGGCGAGGGCCGCCGCCACCACCTTTGCCGCGCCGTCGGGCAGGAACCTGCCGGTCGCTGAAGCCGCGACAACAAGCACGACAGAGGCGAGGCCGGCCTTGAAGGTCTTGGACAGGCAGCTCTTGAACATGGAGCTGGCCCTGCTGTCGGTGTCAAGGCCCTCGAGCAGGGATTTTATCAGGCCGGACAGGTTGTTCATCCTACTCTGGAACCTCCTGGGCACGACGGCCCATGAGGAAAGCCTCTGGGAGGAAGGCAAGGTGAAGGTCATCAGCAGTGATGATATGAACACTATAGCGGCCGAGATGGAGATTATGTCGATGGATGCATAGGGCTTGGTGACCTGCGCAATCAGCAATGAGAGCTCGCCGACAGAGAACATGGCCACCGAGAAGAAGGCCGCCTGCTCACTCCTGAAGTTCGCAACGATGGAGGTGATGAGGAATATGGCAAGATACCTGATTACCAGGACCGCGGCGATGAGGACTATGATGATCCACGCGTTGTCGACCACGACCCTCATATCGACCATGGTGCCGACGGCTATGAAGAACATGCTGGTCACCATCATCACATAGGGGTTCAAGGAGCTCAGGAACCTCTTGTTGCCGGGCATGGAGGCGATGACGCTGCCTGCCAGGAACGCGCCGATGGTCGGCGAGAGGCGCAGCACATAGGCGAGGTAGCTCATGCTGCTGCAGAGGCCGAGGGCGAAGAACGGGGTTATGTCCTCGCTGCTGTTCTTCTCGACCCAGCGGAAGACGGATTTCAGTATCCTGGTCAGCATGACGTAGACGCAGGCCAGGACTACCAGGCCGAGGATGGTCTCCTGGAGGCCGTCCATGAAGGACTTGCCGGCGAAGCTGGAGAAGAACGCGAGCATGAACACCACGATGAGGTCTTCTATTATCAGCACGGCCACGAGCAGCGGGATCTCGTCCCTGTTTATCATGGCCTTCTGCTCGAGCACCTTTATGATTATCACTGTCGAGCTGAATGACAGGGCAGCGCCGAGTATGAGGGAGGTGCTGAAATCCAGGCCGAGGAGCAGCCCGATCTGGAGGACCAGGAAAAGCACGATGCCCACCTTGAGCAGTCCGATGACAGCCGCCTTTATGCCTATCTTCTGCAGTTTCTTGAGCGAGAATTCCAGGCCTATTATGAACAGGAGGAGGATGGCGCCGAGCTCCACGACGTAGCCGGTGATGACCCTGCTACCGGCCAGCCTGAACGCATGGGGCCCTATGAGGAGGCCCATCAGCAATAGCATGGTCACGCTCGGCTGCTTGAACCTGGTGGCTATGATGCCGCCGATTATGGTGAAGACAAAGTACACTACGACGGTCAACGCTATGCTTTCCATAATAACCCCCAACAGGTGTCATTGAGTATATTAATTTGTATACTGATATAATCATCAATATACTAGTATTTAAATTTTGTGCTGTATTTGTATGGATGAATCATGAGCCCGCATGCCAGGCATACCATCTGATGGTATCCATGTTGCCTTCTTGCCGGTCCAGGCATGGATTCCGGATTCGTGCTACAGGCATGAGACAAGAGCCGTAAACATAAAGTTTTTATTCTATCTGTCCAACCCTATCTCGGGGTGATGGCCATGGCGATCGGAATGACTGAAATCTTGATAATCCTTGTGATAGTGCTGATACTCTTCGGGCCCAAGAAGCTGCCTCAGCTAGCACGGGCAATGGGCGGCTCTGTGAAGGAGTACAGGAAAGGGCTCAAGTAAGATGCGGCAGCCGCTGATAGAGCACCTGGATGAACTGAGGAAGCGCCTGCTCGTCATAATCATCTGGGTCGGGATAACCTTCTTCGTCGGGGTCTTCCTCTCTCCCATCATACTGAAGCAGATGTTGTCTGATCTGCTAATAGCGAATGTCCCTGTGGTGGTCCTTACACCTGTAGAGTTCATCTACACCCAGCTCAGGCTGGGATTATTGTTTGCCATAGTGGTGTCAAGCCCCATAATCCTGTACGAGGCGATACTGTTCTTCAAGCCGGCAGCCACCAAGCGGGAGATGGCAGCTGTCAGGTATTTCATACCGGGGTTCTTCCTGCTGTTCTTTGTCGGAGCTGCATTCGCATATCTCGTCTTCCTGAAAGTCACCTTGTATTTCCTCGCAAGCCTGTCCGGCCTGGCAGACATACAGAACCTGTGGAGCGTCAAGGCATTGATCAGCTTCATCCTGACCATCTGCATAGCTCTCGGCTTCGTGTTCGAGCTGCCGCTCATCCTGATAATGCTGAAGAAGCTCAACCTCATATCTGTAGGCTTCCTGAAGAGGCAGAGGCCTTACATCTACGTCGGCATATTCGTCCTTGCAGCGATCATCACCCCACCGGACGTCGTTACCCAGGTGCTTATCGCGATTCCATTGGTGCTGCTGTACGAGGTAAGCCTAACCCTGCTGAGGTATTTCTGACTTGAACCGAAAAACATATAAAGATAAGTTTACACCTATAAACTAAAATGAACATATATAAACTAAAGTTTACAAGGTTGCAGAATGAGATATTCAGGCTTCTATGCATTAAAGCAGGGACAACGATGAATTTAAGGGAGATTGCCCGCACACTAAAAGTTTCGCCAACAGCAGTAGGCAAGGCCATTAAAGGTCTGCGGGAACTTATCAGCCAGGAAAAGAGCAAGACTATTAACCTTGTCACAGCCCAACTTAATCGCAACAGCCTTAAGGCAATCCAAATGAAGCGCGTTGAGAACCTAAAAATGCTCTACGAATCCAAGCTCCCAGAATTCTTGGAGGAACGGTTCCCAGGCTGCACCATTATTTTATTCGGGAGCTATTCATTAGGCGAGGACGTCATGAGCTCGGACGTCGACATAGCAATAATTGGGACAAAAAGGTGTGACCTGGACTTGACTGGATATAGCCGGCTTCTTGAAAGGGATATCAACATACAATATTACGGGCGCTTGAATAAGGTGATTGTAGATCTCAGGGAGAATATCCTGAACGGAATCACCCTTTCGGGCGGAGTGGAGCTATGAGGCCTTTGAAAAGCTTTGAGGAATTCATTGAGCAGGGGACAATCAGAAAAAGCAGCCCCAACAAATCCAGGGCAAGGTCTTTGATCAATGAATCCCAGAAGAGGAAACGATTCATCGACCAGGCCATCAGCAAGATGGGACTGTCTGACGACAGCGCGAATGTCTACATCGAAGGCTCTTATGACGCGCTGATCGAGCTGATAAGGGCAAGGATGCTAATTAAGGGATTTGTCTCGTCTGGCGAAGGTGCCCACGAGGCAGAAGTGTCCTATATGAGAAAGATGGAGTTCGGTGAGAGACAAGTGAGGTTCATGAATGACCTGAGATACTACAGGAACGGCATCCTGTATTATGGAAAGGAATTCAATGCAGAGTTTGCGAAAAAGGTCCTGGAATTTCTGAAAGTGATTTATCCGAAGTTGTTATCCGCTTTCAAGCAGGATACATAAAAGACAGAGTGATTATTACACTATTCTTGACCCGCCAGACGTGATTACTCAAGTGTTGATAGGGATTCCATTGGTGCTGCTGTACGAGGTAAGCCTAATCCTGCTGAGGTATTTCTGATTCATCGAAAACTATCGCCTGATAAGTAAGGACCTCTGTGCTCGTGTCCTGCCAGCAATCAACCGGCATACCGCCTTTCATGCAGAGGCTGGAGAGGAAGGTCTCAGCATCAGGGAACATGTCCCAGACCTGCGGAAGATATGTAGACTGGCGGAAACCCTTCTTCAACACCACACCGTCGATGCCTGGCCTGAGCTTCTGCAACAGGTCCTCTCCTGATTCAAAAGGGAGCTTCTCTGGCACGGTGAGCACGCTTATCTCTATCTCAATGTCCTCAAGCTCCTGTTCTGTCACGGGCTGGAAGCGCGCATCGTGCAAGGCAGCGTTCTGTATGTTGTCCATGACGCACTTATACAGCTCCTCCTGCGGCAGGATGTGACCGATGCAGCCCCTGAGGTTACTGTCCTTGTTCAGCGTCGAGAAACACCCCTGCACTTTCCTCAGGTTCGGGGTGAGCTCGTACTCCTCCATCTCGACCTCGCCGTAGATGGACTCCAGCTGCTGCCGGGCAAGCTTCAACAAGGTCGTCTTCTCCTCCTCGGTCAGCAGCTGTTCGTAGAATATTATCGAGCTATAACCAACAACACTAGACTTGTCTCCCGAGGTGTCGCCGCTGTTCTTGTAGTCGACAATCTTGGCCTGCCAGCCGTTCCGTTTCGATAGCTCCAGAAGGATGAACATCGCGTAGAGGCCGCAGGCCTCGCACTTCGCAGCGCCCTCGAAGTCCTGCGCCTCTACCTCCTTTATGCATGTCGTGTCGAGCAGGAGAGCCTCGTCGTACGGGTGATAATGCGACAGGTCAGAGCTGACAACAATCAGGCTGCGGCTGTCGATATATTGCGACAGTATGTCTGCAGCCTGCTGGATCTGCTCAAAGTTCAGGGGTCCAGTTACTAAAGGTATGATCTCGAAATCTCCAAGCTTCTGCTGGAGGAAAGGCAGCTCAATCTCGATGACATGAGTGGTGTGAGCAGCAGGGACGCTGACGAAGAGGTCGTGATCCAACAGCTCTTGCGCAATCTCGGACACCTTGACCTCGCCGAGCGGCGTGCTGTAATGCGTGAAATCAGGCACTGAAATGCCTTTAACATCAACACCCTGGGCGTGGTTACTGGCTAGGATGAAGACCTTGTCATACTGCTTGGTCAGCTGGTTGAAGCCCTGCGCAGCCACCTGGCCGGAATAGACATAGCCTGCGTGGGGCACGATGAGGCCCTTTATGTCCTTCTCCAGGTCTGGCTCTGCAGCCTTCGCAAAATAATCATCGACTGATTTTTCCAGGTCGCTCTTTGAGCCTGGATACCAAGTGCCGGCGACAGCTGCTTGCCTGACGTTCCTGTCCTCATTTATCTCAGAATTTCCATTACGAAGTAATATGACTGGGATACTAAGGACAACTAATATGATAATAAAATATATTACCCAGGTCGGAAAAATGCGTATATAGCGTTTTTTTTTCATAATGTCCACACCCCTGGAATCTTCTCCCCGCAGAACTCACATGTGCCATCTTTTATATGGTTTTGTTTTATCAAGTAGCCCTGCCTCTCGATCAAGAGCTTGCTGCATCTGGGGCAGTAGGTGTTCTGGGCCTCGGTGCCGGGCACGTTGCCGATGTAGACGAACTTGATGCCCTCATCCTGGGCTATCTTGCGAGCATTCTCCAGCGTCTTGACCGGCGTGGGCGGAAGATGCGTCAGCTTGTACAGCGGCGTGAACCTTGAGAAATGCAGAGGGTAATCAGAGAAGCCTTCTTTGTCCAGCCAGGAGCACATCTCCCTGATCATGCCTAAGTCATCTGTCCAAGAAGGCACGACCAGGTTCGTGATCTCAAACCATTTCTTCTCCTCCTTGAGCACCTTCAGCGTGTGCAGGATGGGCTTCAGCTGGCCGGCATTCAGCTCGTTGTAGATGTCTTCCTTGAATCCTTTCAGGTCGACATTCGCGGCATCCATATATTTACAGAGATCCCTCAAGGCTTCCTCATTCATCGACCCGTTGGTGATCCAGATGTTCTTGATGCCGCGGCCCTGGGCGAGTTTTGAGCTGTCATACATGTACTCATAGAAGGCGGTGGGCTCTGAATACGTGTAGGCTATCGAACTGCACTTGTTCTGCATTGCCGCTTCGATCACTTTGCCGGGCATCAGGTCATAATTCCTAGTCTCCTCAGGCTTGGACTGGGATATGCTCCAGTTCTGGCAGTTCAGGCAGCGGAAGGTGCAGCCAGCAGTGGCTATGGAGAATGCAAGAGACTGCGGCAGGAAATGGAACAAGGGCTTCTTCTCTATCGGATCGATGTGAACTGCGCATGGGTTGCCGTAAGCTAGCGTGTAGAGCTTGCCCTCATGGTTTATCTTGTTGCGGCAGATGCTCCTGTCCCCTGGTTCAAGAAGGCAGCTGTTCGGGCAGACCTCACATTGGACGTTCTCCCCGAGCTTCCTGTAGTGGTAGCCCTCTTTGCTCCACTTCCAGAGCTCGGAAGGCGCTTCCCCTGGAAAGATTGAAGAGCCTGGCTTCTTCAAAGCTTTGTTCAGCAGGTATCCGCCTGCAGAAAGGGCTGCCAGGCCTGCGGCGCCATAGCCTATGAACTGCCTGCGGGTTATCCTCTTGAAGAGCAGGTTCTCTACCCTTTTCTCTTTTTTCTTCGCCATCTTATTATGGTCCTGTAGACGCAAATCGCAGGGTGTGTGAACAGCAGAATCAGCAGTGGTATGTGCGTTAGTCTGTGGATGCGGAGCGCTATGTGGGCCGGGAAGAGCTGTATCCTACCGGTCATGTTCCAGCCTGAGACCAAGAATATTATTATCACGCCGAACAATGTCCATGCAGCGATCCTGTCAATCATCCTGAGATATTTGATATTGACCATCCTTTTCAGTCCGATACAGTCATGCTTTATAACTATTTCTCTTGATGAACAGTATTCCGGCGCTGACTAAGTTCAGGCCGCTGATCAACAGGCAGACTTTTAGCAGGCCGAGGAGCGGCAGCAGGAGAGCAGACACCAGAAGCGCTCCGACGAAAGCACCGACCAGGTCTGCGTTGTACAATGAGGCGGCTGTCTTCGAGACCTTGCTGAAACACAGCTTGGATGCCAGAGGGAACTCCATGCCGGTAAGGAGAGCCACGAGGAAAGTAAGGAGAGGCACAAGGACGATTGCGGTGCTGCCGCTGGCTATCAGGATGAAGGGCAAGGCTATAGCCAGGCCCGCGATGAGAAGCTCGAGCTTGATGAGAGAGCCTATCTTCCTCTTCTTGAGCGTCCTGTTCATGTAGAATGAGCCTACGGCAAGGCCGAGCATGAACATGGTTATGATAATTCCGATCATGTGATAGATGAAACCATAGATTATCTGGAAGCCGATGAGCAGGATCACTTCGAGGCCAGATGCGGCGAAGCCGGTGGTGAATATGGCAAAGCTCACAGGCCTCAGCCTGATGACGAAGACCAGGGTGATCGCCAGGATGATCCCGATCAACAGGAAGTAGTTGACCTTGAAATGGCTCAGCCAGTAGAGCAGGTGATGGTAGTATGACGCCGGCTCGAAGTCCAGATTGAGGCCTACATCCGGATCCAGCGTGCTGAAAAGATACCTCACCCTCTCCTCGGTGATCTCACCCATCAGGTATCCGGCGTTCACATAGCTGGTCGAGATGTTCAAAGCTTCAATCATGCCGGCGATGCCGTAGGTCAAGTCATTCTCGGAAGCTATGAAATGATTCCTTGTGCCCGGGATTATGATGGTGTTGGAGAAGATTGTCTGGAGGGTATTATACAGCACCGAGTTGAGCTTCACTGCCTCAGGATTGATGTAGTTCTCGGTCGAGATCAGGCTTGTGGCGAGGATGCCGTCATGGTTGAGTATCCTTTTAGCCTCCTCGAAGAATTCCAGGGTGTAGAACCTGTTGAGCTGTGCAGTGCCAGGATCAGGCAGGTCTATGATGATGACATCGAAGAGGTCAAGGTCGAACTCTTCGTGGATCTCTTTTATGTAGGTCCTCGCATCCTTGTTGACTATGGTGATCCTGTCGTCGTCGGGAAGAGATGCGTATCTTTGCCCGAGCCCGATGACTTTAGGATCGAGCTCGACATACGTAACATGCTCGACATCATACTTGAGGATCTCGTCCAGCGTGCCTGCCACGCCGCCTGATATCAACAGGACCCTTTTGGGCGATGGATGCTGCACCATGGCATAATGCACGGTCTCTTCGTTCGATATGGTGTTCTCGGTGGAGAAGAGGATGACGCCGTTCTCATAGAAGTTAAGCTGGTCCTCGCTTCTTGTCACAACAAGATGTCCGTAGAGGGAATGCTCGTTGGCTATCAGCTCCTGGCCTTCATATTGCATCTTGGTGGAGATCGTGTCGAAGTCTATTGCGACTGCCAGGACTGACAGAGCCAGCAGAGCGATGAGGACATACTCCAAGAGGGTGTTCTTGATGAAGATCGCCAGCAGCAGGGCAGCCAAGAGGTTGATGAACATGATGAAGAATATCATCTGAAAGGGATTCAGGAGGAAAACAAGGATGAAACTGAAGAGGATCCCTCCCAAGATGTCGCCGATATTGTCGATGAAGTAGACCCTGCCGATGGCCTTCGCGTCCTGCTTGAACGAGAAGACGGTGCAGAAGAGAGTGAGGAGGAAGCCTGATATGATGCAGTACGGCAGGAGCAGGATGAAAGAGCTGAGGAAGATTTCCACGATGCCGACCATGCTCCCGACCGGGAAGATCACGTTGCGGAGCCAGCGGATGAGCAGGATGTTGACAAAAGGCAGGAATGCGATGGCAATCTGGGAATAGATGATGAGCCTGAGCTTGCCCTTGAACCTGTCAGCGTAGCGGCCGAGCCATGCTCCCACCCCTGTCAGCAGGAGCCAATTCGCTAGGATCATGCCGAGCACGAGCTCGTTGCCGTAGAAGACTGAGAGGAATTCCCGCATGAGCAGGATTTGGGTGATGACGGAAGATATGCCAAGGGCTGTAATCGAATAGAACAGCAGCTTTTCCCTTTTCTTGTCCAAGTGCACACCCCTACTTGATGAATAACGCTAGTACGAAGCCCATGAGCAGCCTGGCAATGAAGCTGCCGACAGTCCAGATCAGGAGAAGGATGCCCGGGAGAGTGAAGGTCAGGCTCAGGAAGGCTAGCATGGGTATCTCTGCCAGGAAGAAGACGAAGAAGCCGTAGGTGAAGCCCCGGTTCCAGTACTTGCCTGGGATGGAATTGCGGATGTATCCGTAGACTATGGCGAACAGGATGCCTATGAGGAGGTCGAAGGGCAGCTTCAGCACATACCATAGTATGCCATGCAGCCTGAAGAAGGATTCCTGCATGTATGGCATCCCCACGATGCTGAAAAGCAGCGTGATGAGGAAGTAGACCAAGCCTGCCACCAAGCCCGCGATGAGGGTCTTTTTATCCATACAGCATATTCAGTAGCTTTGGTTTTTAAGGCTTGCGGTACAAAGGTAAGGTGGAGCAGCGGAAGAGACCGTTGAACTTGGCCACTTCTGCGTATGGCAGTTCAATCACATCCAGGCCTATCTTCCTCAGCTCGTCATTGACCCTGGTGAATCCTTTCGCAGAGACGACCTTCTCCGGAGAGAGTGAGAGCACGTTAGAAGCAAGATGATATTTCTCATCCAGGGTGAGGAAGATCGGCTTGAAATGCCTGAAGATATGGTCGGGCGACCTCTTGAAGCCCTCGGCGTAGACGAGCATGTGCTCCTCGCCCACTGGCTGGAACACGTAGTCCAGATGCAGGACGTTCTTCTGTGGGTCATCGCTCACGTAAGGCATCATCGGATACACCGACCGATTCCTGAAACTGTCCCTGATGAACTCGTATCCTGCTTGGTTGGTGCGCTTGCCGATGCCGACAAACACCTTCCCAGGAGCGAGGACAATGTCTCCACCCTCGATGAGGACACCTTCGGGCGGCTCGAGTATATCATAACCCTTCAAGAGGTGAGTGATGGCCTTGTATTCTGATTCCGTGCTCTGATGCTGCATCCTGGCCCTGACAAACCTATTGTCTATGACAAAACCGATATCCCTGGTAAAAACCTGCAGCACGCCATCGATGTTCTCCGGCCGGTAGACCTTTACCCCGTTGTCTTCGAGGACCTGCTTGAATCCTTCAACCTCGCGGATGATAGATCCTTGAGTGGGGGTCGTGCCATTCCTAATGTGCTCAGCTATCTTGGGATTGTTCGGCCTTATCTCGCCGATGTCATCAGCTATGCCTAGTATTACCCCCTCTAACCTGGAAGTCTCGTCGTCCACGTACAGCATGTATATGGGGATGGAAATGGTGTATATAAATCATCGCTGCAGCCAGAACGACAACATCAGGTGAGAATCAGGGCGATCTCCTCAGCTGCCATCCTCGTGCCTTTCGGCGACCAGTGGGTGAAGGAGTAGTATCATAGTGGAATTCTGGGTGTTAAAAAACACGAGCTTCCGGAGCATTCTGCGACGTGCCAGCGGTCTACGACCTGAGGTTCTTGACATGAGCCTTGAAATCCGCTGCCATGCTGTCACTGATATATGTTCCGAAAGGAGAAATATCTGAAATCGGGCTAAATCCTTCCCTCTAAGTTGATCAGATAGACCCTGCCGTTGGACAGGTCCGGCCTGTCGATGTGATCTGCCTTGTGTATCTCCACGAGCTTGTGGATCTCGGTTGGGTGGTGGCCGTGCATGTCATAATGGATGGGATGGCCTGTGCCATCGGGCTTGAACCTGCCCCTGGCGAAGTAATGGGGCGTTATCGTCATGATGTCCCCTTCCAGGGAGCGTTCCCTCACCAGGACCTCGACAAAATGATTCGTTCCGTGGAGGAACAGGTGCGAGCCGGGGGTTATGGCAGCAAAGTCATCTACGGAGCGCATGTGAGGGGATGAATTGCCATTACGGTAGAATGCCTCGATTATATCCCTTGACTCATCAAACTCAGCCGGAATCTCAGGATAGCCCATGAAAGGCA
The DNA here is from genome assembly GCA_018816705.1 of Nanobdellota archaeon. GTDB lineage: Archaea > Nanobdellota > Nanobdellia > Woesearchaeales > JAHIVG01 > JAHIVG01. The sequence goes on along the minus strand of JAHIVG010000004.1, from coordinate 33,361 downwards.
GCATCATGTAGTCCTGCATCCCCACAGCATAGACAGTCCCTTCTGGCAGCAGGACCGCATCCTGTATGGCCGAAATCCTCAGGTTCGTGATGCCGGACGGCCCCTTGACAGTGCAACTGTCATCCATGACCTTGATTATCTCAAAATGGCACAGGCAGCCCTTGAACGGCATAAGTAGAACTCGGCCTTTTTGGATATGTTCGGATTCTAGAGGTTGAACATCCATTATGCCACCATTGTAGATTGCGGATGATATTTATGTTTTATTGTGATGTAACCACTATGAAGTCCTGTCCACATATTCAAAACCTTTATATCCTTCTTAGCTTATTGAACAGCCATGCTCGAGCGCATGGAGAGATTGTTCAAGAAGCACACCCAGATGTCCATAGCGGTCTCTGTGGGGGCTGTGGTCCTGCTCTTCCTCCTGATATTTTTCGTAATCAGGCCGGGTGTGATAGGATATGAGACCTATCAGACCATACAGAGGTCCAATTATTCCATCGAGGACTATGGCCATGACATCGTTGTGGTGAGGCAGAACCTATCATCTGAGCAGGCAAAAGTCACGTCCTGCGAGGAGTTCAACAGGGACCTGTTGCTGAAGATAGAGCAGAACGCGCGCCAGTACTCCGGGTGCAGGAGCGAATTAAGCACCCTGATGACCAACTACTCGTTCACGGTCCAGGCATTTGAGGGAGAGATAGATGAGCTTGAGGCAGATCTCGAAGAGAGGCTGCGCCAGCTGAACGTCGGGGATGCGATCCACGAAGAGGAACTGGACAGCATGCAGAATGACTACGACGAGCTCGCAAAGAACACTGCCAACAACCTCTGCTGCAAGCAGAAGATAGACAACTCAGACATCAGCCATTACGAGGTCGCCAACAACAGGGTGGTCTGCCTGACAGAAGGCTTACAGGAGATTTCTTGCTGAGAGCAACATTTAAAAGTATCAACGTTTCCCACCACTGCTCAGGGGGGTTGATATGCAAGAAACAGAAGTGAGGGAAGCGCTGGGGCAGGTCATAAGCAGTATTCAAGGCATCCCTGAAATCAACTTGAGGGGTGTCCTGACCATGCTGGAAGAAAGTATTCCAGCCTTGAAAAGCCCAACTCAAGAGACTGCAACGCCTGATCTATACCAGAGAGTCCTGGAATATTACAGAAGACAGGAAGAGATACTCAGGTCCAATCCAGGCTCGGCCGAGAACCGTCTGGGTGCCATACAGGAATTGCAGCGGCTCCAAGGATATGACTCATGAGGATAGCCCACCGCGGCGCGTCAGAACTGTTCCTTGAGAATTCTCCAAAAGCGTTCAGGAAGGCCATCCAACAGGGCGCGGATTGGGTCGAATGTGACGTGCACAAGTCCAAGGACGGGGAACTTATTGTGATGCACGACTTCGACCTGAGCAAGACGACGACCGGGAAGGGTCTAATAGGGGACATGAGCCTTAGTGAGATTCGGAAATTCGAGCTGAAGAACGGCGAGCCCATCCCGACACTGCGGGACGTAATCGACCTCATTAAAGGGAAAGCCGGGTTATACTGCGAGCTCAAGGTGCAGGGCATGGAAGAAGAGTTTGTCAGGATCGTGACTGAAAACGGTCACATCGATAAGACGATAGCCATATCTTTCCATCATCCCGTGCTCAAGAAGATAAAACAGCTGGAGCCGAGGATAAAGACATCGGTGCTGGTGACAGCCATCCCTATGGATCCTATCGCGGTCGTGAGGTCTGCAGGAGCAGACTTTTTCCATCCGTGCTGGGAATATAGGTTGGCGAGGCCGCACAAGCTCTCTACGCCGGACCTGATAAACAGCCTGAAGAAGGAAGGCATTGGCATCATCTCCTGGCACGAAGAACGTTATGAAGAGCTACGGGAGCTTATGAAGCTGGGCCTTGTTGGAATATGCACGAATAGGCCTGACATCCTGTCCATGGTAGTCAAGGCTTGCCGATAAGGCCTTCAACCTTCTCTTGGATATCATCCGAGGAATAAGGTTTCTGCAAGAATTCCAGGCGGCCTCCATATTTAACGTGTTTTGTGATATCGTTTGTTGAAACCACCAGTATCGGGAATGTGTATCCCTCCTGGTTCAAGGCCATGATTATCTCCCTACCTCTCATACCTGGCATCATGTTATCAGTTATCAAGAGGTCCAAGCCGGAACGTTCATTTATCTTAGGTATCATCTCAAAGGCTTCCTTGCCATTGTCAAATACATACACTACATATCCTAATCCATGCAATAGATCACTTATACACACTCTTTGTAATAGTTCATCCTCAGCAAAGACTATCTTCTTTTTGCCTTCCATGATACATGGAAAACAACACATGTTTATATATTTAACCACTCTGAAGTGATGTTCAAAGGATATCGAAACTTTTATATACCCCGAAGTCCAGGGGAGCATGGGGGTGTTTAGCCAATGAGAGGGTTGTACATCAATTATTCAGACAGAAAGATGAACATCATAACAGTCACGGGAAAAAGCGTGATGCACAGGCAGATTGAGCGTAGGAACGGCATGACCTATATGCGTTTGAAGAAGAGAGCGCTAGCATGCTAGATGATGAGAGCTTTGAAGAGATGGAAAAGAGGCAGAAGACCGAATACTTCAAGATGATGGTCGAAAACCTGGAAGACCCCTTTCTCAAGGCCAGGATGCTATCCCGGCTGATGGACCTCCACGGCAAGAACCTGCCAGAAGAGCTGAAAACTTTCGTGAGGAATTCTGCTCAGGAATTGAGGGATCCCCTCAGGAAGCTCATTGATGAGCGGAAAAGGGAATATTCTGAGGTCGAGGAGCTGAGAGAGAAAGAAGTCATTGGGGAGCAGAAGGAGTTGTGAAGACCTCACTAGGGACAGTCATCCCCAATTTATCAGCTATCTCCTCAGAGGCATACAACCAATCTTTCTCTAAAGATGTGCCAGGAACAGCAAGGACTTTCATTCCTCTATGAATATCTATATCTAAGTGTACTGCAACAGCTGCAATTTGTTTCAGTTCAACTCCCTTGTTCTCATAACGCGGAACGAATGTAATCTCATGGTCAGGGACTGGTAGACCATACTTTGCCAATCTCTCTTCAAGTATGGGTGTGGCAAATCCTGATCTCTTATATGCCTTCTCTAACTCACCTTGCCTTCTATGCTCTTCTTCCATCTCCTTTGTAACAGGATAAATCCTAAGAGTCGGCGAGCAATATAGTGGTCTCCTTATTAATCCGGTAGCCTGTAACTCGCCTAAAGCAGGTGTTACCATTCCACCTAATGGGAATAGGACATCATCAATATCAAAAGGCTGCGCTCCTTCCCATATATAGATAGTTGCTGTGTGTGAAATATCCAAGTCCATATCAATGGGGGAGTGAACTCATGTTTTTAATACTTTTGCTCCTTCTGAGTGCTATCATGCTATAATGTCCGAGTGGAAAAATTTTTTAAGGTCACGAACATCATCATGAAAATGGATCACATAGAATCCTTGAATTTCCTCGAATCCCTGAAGGCCAAGGGCTGGGACCTGTCCCTGGACAGGATGGAGAAGCTCCTGGCCATGATGGGCAACCCTGAAGAGGGGATGGATTATGTCCATATCGCTGGCACGAACGGCAAGGGATCTGTTGCAGCCATGCTTGCGACAGTCCTGCACAAGGCAGGTTACAGTACAGGCCTGGCCACAAGCCCCCACCTGATAAAGATCAACGAACGCTTCTGGGTCGATGGCGAGCACATAACAGATGATGAGCTGGCAGCCCTGGTGTCAGAGCACAAGGATTCCTTGAAAGGATCCGGCGCTACATATTTCGAGGCAGTTACTGCCCTGCAGTTCATGCACTTCAAGCAGAAATGCGTCAAGATAGCTGTCATGGAGGTAGGCCTGGGCGGAAGGCTTGACGCGACCAATGTGATAACTCCTCTGGTTTCTGTGATAACCAACATCGGTTTGGAGCACATCGGATGGCTAGGCGATACTATACCAGAGATCGCCGCTGAGAAAGCTGGCATCATCAAGCCCAGAGTACCGGTAGTTACAGGTGCCGAAGGGGAGGCCTTGCAGGTAATCAAACGGGTTGCGTCCAAGATGAGATCTCCAGTGACCGAAGTCAGGGATAAATCAGTCATCAAACCAGGGCTGGACGGCGAGTTCCAGCGCAAGAACGCTCTTATCGTCCAGAAGGTCATAGACCAATTGAAACTGAAATATCCTGTGAAGCCCGAGACGCTTCGAGACGGCATCCAGGAGACGAGATGGCCGGGAAGGATGCAACGTATCAATAATTACCTGCTGGACAGCGCCCACAACCTGCACGCGATGAAGACAGTCATCGATGATTTCCCATCCGGAGCCGTGGCTGTCGTGGGCATACTGAAAGACAAGGATTACAAGGGGATGATCCATGTGTTGGAGAAGAAGGCCAGCAGGTTCATCTTCTGCGAGCCGAAGACAGAGAGGGCCTGCCCTGCTGAGCTGCTGGCCAGGCACTGCACCAAGCCGCACGAGATAATAAAATCAGTCAAGAAAGCCTTGGAAAAAGCCAAGGACGAGAAGCTGGTGCTGGTGACAGGGTCTTGCTATACTGTGGGTGAGGCGCTCAAGGTATTGAACTAACCTTTGTAGGGTCTTAATTTTGCGACAACAGTCCCTTTTGGGACTTGACCTCCGATATCACCGACCACAACATGAGTCCCATCTCCTGTTCTTCCTTCCACCTTTTTCGCAATGAATGAATGATCCATAGCCACGTCAGAAGGAATAGGTGTTGCTTGGTGAAGAAGCCAGGCACAATAAAAATCTATCCATCTTGACAGAACATAATCATCCGGTATGGCAAGGTCAGGATTAGCATCTGCAAGAAGTGTTTTAAGTTTATCAACCCTTCCAAGATCAGAATATATCCTTCCTCTCAATGCCAATTCCGAGTTGGGTTTCAGGTCTATTTCAGGTTCATAAAGGCTTGCGAAATTTGGATGCCTGAAGTCCCTGCTAAGTGTGACCTCTTCAAGGCCATCGAAATGGAACATGTCTGGCTCAAACTGGACAACATCATTTCGATAGAACTGGCCTGTATCGGGGTCATAGCCGGCTCCGAAAAGTCCTTCATGGAATATTAAGACCCCGGGGAGCAATTCAATATCGCGCTCTCTGTTTGGTATGCCTTGAGTGACAGGGACAAAGTCTATTGGAAAAAAATCGGAATCCGTGCCCCTTGGAAAAGCGACAAACAGATGATCAAAACCATGCATCACCTCATTTAGCTTGGTTATCAAATAAGAACTCATTCTTGTTGGCGTTCCAGCTAGCAACAGACCTTGGGGATTCGTATAAATATTAGCAAAATGTTTCGGATTCCCCTCCAACCTGGCTGTAAGCTTCTCATATGCAGGTCCTTCTCTCAATGGTTCTGGCAAATCATTCCCCCATTCCAGTGGAATAGGGGCTGATATAAATGTTTTTCTGATATTTATTCAAGAGTAGCAACTCACCGAAAGCCTTAAATACGGCACGGAACTCTCAGTTTTCGGGGTTAGATGCGGACTGAAAACATATCAAAGCTGAGCGACAAGCAGCTGGCAGCCTTCTTGAAGAAGAATTCCCTCTCTTTGACAGTGCAGGAGGCCAGGTCCATAGTCAAGAAATTGAGTCGGGACCCGACCATGACCGAGCTGCACATATTCAACATCCAGTGGTCTGAGCACTCCAGCTACAAGAGCAGCAGGCCGATATTGAAGATGCTCCCGACTGAGGCATCAAACGTCATCCTCGGTCCGAAGGAGGATTCCGGCATAGTCTTCCTGACCGAACACAGGGGAGAACGATATGGCATCGTCATGAGCCACGAATCACACAACCACCCGAGCCAGGTCGTGCCCTTCGAGGGCGCTGCAACAGGAATAGGGGGCATCATGAGAGACGTATTGTGCATGGGAGCTGACATAATCGCCACCGCGGATCCATTGAGATTCGGGAATACTTTCGGCGAGAACAAGAATCGCACAAGATATGTGGCAAACGAGGTTGTGAACGGCATAGCAGGCTACGGCAACCCAGTAGGCATCCCTGTATTGGCAGGCGACCTATACTTCGATGATAGCTTCGACGACAACTGCCTCGTCAACGTTGTCTGCCTCGGCCTGGTGAAAGAGAAAGATATCATCCACAGCTACGCTCCAGAGAATGCAGTCGGGTATGACGTCATCGTCGTGGGAAAGGCAACCGACAACTCAGGTTTCGGCGGCGCGAGCTTCGCATCCCTGACTTTAGACGAACAGGCGAAGGAATCCAACCGCGGAGCAGTGCAGGTGCCTGACCCCTTCCTCAAGAACATGCTGCTCAGGGCCACGGCACAAGTATTCAAAGAGGTCAGGAAGGACAACATCCCAGTAGGCTTCAAAGACATGGGAGCAGGAGGCATAATGTGCGCCACATCAGAACTCGGATCGGCAGCCGGCTTCGGCATTGAACTCATCATCGACGACATCCACACAGCATTCGAGATGGACCCGTGGGTCACGGCCTGCTCAGAGACTCAGGAAAGGTTCACATGGGTAGTCCCGCCTTCATTCACATCAAAGCTTTTGAGGATATACAACGAGGACTTCGCCCTGCCAGAGATAGCGGAGAAGGCGCAGGCAAAGGTCATAGGCAAGATCACGAGGAACCCTGACTACAGGTTATGGTACAAGGACGAACTGGTATGCGACGCACCTATTATGGAAGTGACTTCTGGTGTCACTTATAGAAGGAAAGCCAAGGCGCCGAAGAGGACATTCAAAGAGTCAAAGCTGAGAGATATCGACTTGGACAAGGCATTCCTAAGCATGCTCTCCCATCCCAACATCTGCTCAAGACATCACATCTACGAACATTACGATACCTCTGTCATAGGCAGGACAGTCTTCCCGCCTGGAAAGGCAGATGCAGGGCTTCTGGCTCCGCTGCCGGGCAGCAAAGTGGGAGTGGCATTGTCGACTGATGCAGTCCCCAGATACGGGAAGATCGACCCTTATTGGGCCGGAATAAATGCAGTAGCAGAGGCCATGCGCAACGTCGCATGCATCGGAGCAAAACCGGTTGCCATGACAGACTGCCTGAACTTCGGCAACCCCGAGAAGCCGCAGTACTTCTGGGAATTCGTCCAGGCAGTCAAAGGGATATCACACGCTGCTCGGAAGATAGGCAAGCCGTTCTCGAAAGAACCCATCCCGTTCATCTCAGGGAACGTGTCATTCTACAACGAATCATCAAAGGGCAGTTCTGTGGCACCAAGCCCGGTGATAGCCTGCCTGGGAATCATGGACGATTACAAGAAGGCAATAACCCCAGGCCTGAAGAAAGAAGGCTCAGGATTGATACTTATCGGCAAGAGGAACAACGAATTAGGCGGCTCTGTATTCTATCATCTACACGGAGAATTGGGGAAGAATGTGCCCAAGCCAGTCCTCAAGGAAGAAAGAGGAAAGATGGAGTTCGTCATCGAAGCGATAGATAAAGGATTGCTGTTGTCATGCCATGACATTTCCGACGGCGGCCTGGCGTGCTGCCTGGCAGAGATGGCCATCATGGGCGGTCTAGGGGTTGATGTATCGTTGCCGAACGGAGAGTTGGCATCATTGTTGTTCTCAGAGAGCCCTGGCTATGTCATCGAGGTGGACAGCAAGAAGATGATGGCTGTCAAGAGGATGCTTCAGGAGAGAGGACTCTGGCACCATAACCTCGGCAAGACCTGCAGGGATGACTTCATGATAAAAGGGCTCAGGAACCAGCCGGTAGCCAACCTGAAAGAGGCATGGCAGAACTCGCTCAAGGAGGCGATGTCATGAAGGTTGCAGTGATACAGTTCCCGGGCACGAACTGCGAGCGCGAGACAGCATACGCGTTGAGGAAGTGCAGGCTGCCGGCAGATATCATCAGGTGGAACAAGAACGAAGGCCTGGAAAAGTACGACGGGTACGTCCTGCCAGGAGGCTGGTCATACGAGGACAGGATACGCGCAGGGATAATCGCCGCCCGCGACCCGATCATGCAGGTGATAAAGGAGCAGGCCGCGCTTGGAAAGCCGGTGCTGGGCATATGCAACGGCTGCCAAATGCTGGTCGAGAACGGTCTTGTACCAGGGTGGAAAAAAGAGGTCCAGCTCGGTGTGGCTCCGAACATAAACCAGGCAATGCCAGGCTTCTATTGCAGATGGGTCCTTGTCAGGGTGAACAGCAGGAAGACAGCGTTCACTTCTCAGCTCAGGAAGATGATCATTCCGATGCCTATCGCCCACGCAGAAGGCCGCTTCGTCTCCAAGGAGAAAGGATTGTTCGAGAGGCTCGGGAAACAGCTCGTATTCCAGTACTGTAATCGTGTGGGTGAGATCGATGAGACTGTAAACGGCAGCGCTCTCGGTGCTGCAGGGATATGCAATCCAGAGGGGAATGTGTTGGCCATGATGCCACACCCTGAGAGGGCCACGTTCGGCTTCCAGCTGGGCCGTCCTGGTTTATTACCGGCATCGAAGATATTCGTGTCAATGAGGAAATACATCGAGGGGAGAGGATGAAGGTCGAGATGGCAGTCGGCTTGAAGATACCTGACACAACTGCCAGGACTGCGCTGCAGACCATGCGGAAGCTCGGCCATAAGGTCGAGGCATTGAAGCGTTATGATTATTACATGTTCGATGTCGACGGCAGCAAGAAAGGATTCAAACAGGCCGTCTCTGATGTCGACGTACTGGTGAACGCCAACAAGAACTTCGTCAGGTTCCTCGACGAGAAAAGATTACGGAAGGGTGAGACAGGGATCATCGTGCAGGATGATGCAGAGCCTGAGGCCTTGTTGCATACGTTGAGGGAAAGGCTCGGCCTTGACATGATAAAACATCTCGAAAAAGGGACGCTGTGGGTGATGGATTCCAAGGGCGTCAAGATAAAAAACCTTATATATGAGTTATTGGCTAATCCTCACTACCAGCAGGTAAAGATATTGAGGGAATAAGATGGAAGGGGATCAAGCGACAACAGAGACTGAACAGGCGATGGTGTATAAGAAACCGGGTTTTTACGGCGTCTATCTCTGCGGAGAAGACATCTCTGTCGAGGAATTCGAGGAGAAGGTCAATCCTGTAATAAAGGCCATCATGGACCGGATGAACTGCGGGAAGCCCACCGGCCATATCGGTGTCCACTCATATGATGTCCGTGATGATATCGATAATTCGACTGTCATCGCTCATAGGTATGTGACCCTGATGACTGTAGATGTGAACAATGACAAAGTCAGCTTCGGGAGCTATGATGTTAAATGCGATGGCTCAGGGAATATGCTGGAGAAGCCCTTGTCAGCGCTGGAAGAGATCGCCTCCGAGTTCGGCATGGAAGCGCTTGTGATCAAATAGGGCACATATTGATTTACTTACTAAATAGTAGTGAATAATAGAAAGATTTAAATACTTGCTATGCTTATTGCCATCTTGTGATCATCATGGACAAAGATTCTTACTTAGGTCGGGGGGCGGGTTATTTTTCTGCTGAGCCTATCGAAGAGGGGCCTAGAGAACATGCTAAGAAGGTGAAAGTGTTCGGTCTCACAGGACTTGGCCATGGTGTGACCATCGAGGTCAGGGAAAGGGACAACGGCAGGACACAGTTGTCGTTGACCAGATTGATCGAGTCAATAAAGCCTTTCAGGTGAAAGATTCTTCTGTCATTATATAACTACTCTGTAGTAGCTAATAACCGAAAGATTTAAATAGTAGTAATCCTATTAGTACTCTGTGGGGGTAAAATGTCAACCAAAAAACATCTAATGATACTATTGAACGTTTTCATACTAGGTGTACTTACGCACTCTCTGTTGGCATCCATCCCCACTTCTCCTTTACAGAAGCCGGAAGGCACAGGCCGGCCTGAGCAGGCATCCCCGCATGACAGGATAAGCCTGGACGACATAAGGCTACACGGCAACTCTGTCACGATAACGATCGATAATCCGATACTGGCTGGATTCGTAAATACGAATTCCATGGACCCAGTCCTAGATTACGAAGCGAACGCCATCGAGATAAGGCCGGGTTCTCCCGAAGACATTCATGTGGGTGACATCGTCAGCTATGAGACAAAACAGGGCACGATAATCCATAGGGTAATCAAGATAGGGCATGACGATGAGGGCTGGTTTGCTGTATTCCAGGGCGATAACAACGACAGGCCGGATCCTGAGAAGGTGCGTTTCGACCAGATACAGAGATTGGTCGTGGCTGTCATCTATTAGGGATTTCCATAAGCTCGATTCCTATCTCTTTCAGCATCAGGTTGAGCTTGTATATCGGCAACCCTACAACATTGTAGAACGAGCCTTGCACACTCTCTATCATCAATGCGCCCTTATCCATGGCTCCGAAAGCGCCTGCCTTATCCAAGGGTTCATCCGAGGCCACATAAGCGTTTATCTCATCTTCTGTCATATCCTTCATCTTCACCTTTGTGAGCTCATAATCAGTCTGCTCTTTGCCGTCATGGATCACGGTGATCCCGCTGATCACAGTGATGTTCTTCCCGCTGATCCCTTTAAGCATCTCTTTGGCTTTTCCTGGAGTGACGGGTTTCCCTAAGACCTTGCCATGGCTGAAGACAAGCGTGTCCACGCCTATCACGACCGCTGACCTGTGCTGCTTTGCGACATCTCTTGCCTTTCCCCTCGAATTATGCATGGCTAATTCTTCCGGTTCCATATCAAGAGTGTTATCTTCATCGAAGCCGCTCGGCAGGACGGTGAAATTCTTGCCTATAAGCCTCAACATCAGCTCTTTCCTCCGCTCTGAGGCAGAGGCGAGGATAATCTGTACCATGCCATGGCTAGAACTGTTTTCGTACTTAAATCTTCTCACAAAATTTATAAACAACACAGGGAAAACTTCTTGCATGGAAAACCTCGACAAGTGGCTGCTGGCCGGCAAGATAGCCGGCGAGGTAAGAGATTATGCCAAGAGCATAACCAAGAAGGGACTGCTCCTGCGGGAGCTGGCGGACCAGGTCGAGCAGAAGATACGTGAGCTCGGAGGAGAGCCCGCATTTCCCGTCAACCTTTCAATGGACACATGCGCTGCGCATTATACACCGACAAAGGATGATGAGACAGTCCTTGCTGACCAACTTCTTAAGATAGATGTCGGAGTGCATGTCGAAGGCTTCATCGGAGACACGGCAACCACAGTCGACCTTTCAGGCAAGTATGGGAAGCTGATAGAAGCTGCAGAGAAAGCCCTGACTGATGCTATCAAGGCAGTGAAACAAGACAAGTCCTTGGGAGAGATAGGCACAGCCATCGAGAATGCGATCACAGGATACGGCTACAATCCGGTCAGGAACCTCTCAGGACACGGATTGCAGGAATTCGTGATACATGGAAAGCCGACGATACCCAATTTCGATACCGGCGACACGGAAATATTGGAGAGGCCGCAAGCCATAGCCATAGAGCCCTTCGCAACTGACGGCGCGGGCATGATAAGAGAGAAAGGGGAAGCAATGATATTCTCCCAGCTCGGCCGGGGCGCTGTCAGGACCAACATATCAAGGCAGATACTCAAGGCCATCAAGCCCTACAACAATCTCCCGTTCGCCACGAGATGGCTTGACTTCTCAAAAGGGCAGATGACGCTGGGCTTCAGGGACCTGAAGATGCACAAGGCGGTGCATGCTTATCCGCCGCTCATGGAAAAAGGAGACGGCATGGTAGCGCAGGCAGAGCACACGCTTATACTTACAGAAGACCAAGTCATCGTGTCAACCGATAAAAATGCTTAGCATCATAATCCCGGTCTACAACGAGGAGAAGACCCTGCAGGAGCTTCTTGAGAAGGTGTATTCGCTGGAATTTTCCGGAGATAGAGAGCTTGTTGTGGTAGATGACGGCTCGACTGATGGCTCGAAAAAGATTGCCCAGAAATTTACTGAAGGCAAGAAGGATGTCAAGCTTGTCAGCAAGAAGAACGGCGGCAAGGGGACTGCTATCAGGGCAGGCCTGGAGAACGCTTCAGGAGAGATAATCACGATACAGGACGCAGACCTGGAATACAACCCAGAAGACCTTGTGAAAATGTATCAGGCCTTGATCCAGCATGGCAAGGGCACAGCGATATACGGCTCGAGGTTCAGGAGGAAGCACAACTACCAATGGGCCATACCTGTGCATTATGTCGGGAACCGCATGCTTTCGTTGTTCACATCCATACTATTCGGCTCCTCGCTAACAGACATGGAGACCTGCTACAAGATGTTCTACAAGGAGAGCCTTGAGGGTGTCAAGCTGAAGGCTAAGCATTTCGAGATCGAACCGGAGCTGACAGCAGCCCTGCTGAAGCGCGGTGTGAAGATAATCGAGGTGCCGATTTCTTACAAGCCCAGGTCCGCAAATCAGGGCAAGAAGATATCCTGGAAGGACGGCGTGAAGGCATTTTTCTATCTGGTCAAGTACAGATTCTCATGACCGCAATCTTTATATACTATAGCGAGTTATATAGTTGCTATGGTAACCACCATACAGGTGAGCAAGGAACTGGTTGAGGAGCTCAAGACCAGGAAGATGTTTGATAGGGAGAGCTATGAAGAGGTTATCTGGGACCTCATCGAGGACACCATGGAGCTCTCAGAAGAGACCAAGAGGAACATCAAGCAGGCCGAGAAGGACATCCGAGAAGGCAGGGTGTACACTCATGAACAGGTGAAGAAGGAGCTTGGTCTGTGATGTACGAACTTGACTATTCTCAACTGGCTTTCAGGCAGCTGAAAAGATTTTCCAAAGTGGTCCAAAAACGGATCGTAATGACCTTGGAGAGATGCAAGATAAGGCCTTATTCTCATATCAAGAGGTTGGTCGGGAGCCCATTCTACTCCCTGCGTGTCGGAGACTACAGGGTGATCATGGACATCAAGGACGACAAGCTGTTGATCCTAGTCATCGAGATCGGCCACCGTAAAAGAATCTATAAGAACTGAGGATCAAGCGAGCTTCTCGATAATCAATTCTCTTGAAAGCAGCTCCTCCTTCCCAGTCTTCATATCCCTCAGCTTGAACCTCGACTGGGCGAGCTCGTCCTCGCCTACGAAGAGGACATGCGGGATGCCCATGGTGTTGGCGAAGTTGAGGTTCTTGGATACGCCCCTGCCGATGACGTCGATGTCAGTATTGACGCCGGCATTGCGGAAATACGCGGCGAGCTTCATGCTCTCCGTGTCAGTGCCGATGGGGATGATGTACAATGTAGTTTTGGTCTTGATATCTGCCTTAGGAAGGGCATCTGCCAATACGTCCAGGCCGAAACTGATGCCCACTGCCGGAAAATCCTGCTTCCCGCCGAGGAGCTGCCCTATCATCCTGTCATATCTTCCGCCGGCAGCAATCGAGCTCTTTATCGGGGAGTCCTTGAGGAACACCTCGAAGACGGTGCCGGTGTAGTAAGCCAGTCCTCTTGCCAAAGAGACTTCGAATTCAGCCTTGCTCTTGGTGGCCTTCAGGAACATGAATAATTCTTCTAGTTCGTTTATGCCATCCTGTCCTTCCTTATCTTTTATGGATTTTTTAAGCTGTTTCAGGTCCTGGATGAGGAAAGAGAATATCTTCGTGATGGTCTTGGCATCAAGGCCTTTCTCCTTGAGCTCTTGCTTGACTGCTTCCTCGCCGAACTTCTCAAGCTTGTCCAAGGTGAGTATGACTGTCTCTTTGTCCTTGACTCCCGCATCTTCCAGCAGACCGTTCAGCAGCTTTCTGCTGTTGACTTTTATGGTGACTTTCTGCCCTAGCTCCTTGAAGGCCGCTTCTGCTAGCGTTAGTGTTTCTGCGTCTGCGCGCATGGACTTGGAGCCGACGATGTCGACGTCTAATTGCCAGAACTCCCTGTATCTCCCTAGCTTTATCGGGCCGTCGCGGAAGACCTTGCCTATGGCGTAGCGCTTGAAAGGCATCTTGAGCTGCGGGTTCATGCCGATGTATCTTGAGAGCGGGACTGTCAGGTCGTATCTTAATCCTAACTCTCGTTTCCCTTGGTCCTTCAGCCTGAAGGTCTCTTTCAGTATCTCGTCCCCGCCGGCGTATTTTGAAGATAATGTTTCGAGGCGCTCTAGAGTCGGTGTCTCTAACGGCAGGTAGCCGAAGCGCTCGAAGACAGCTTTCAGGGCTGTGACTATCCCGTCTCGCCTGAGCTTCTGCTCGGGCTCGATGTCCCTCATGCCCTTGGCCAGCTGCAGCTTCATGCTTCGGTTGTTGTGGGGTTTTGTATAAAAAGATTGTGGCGATAATCACCCTTGATTATAGTAATAATTAGTATATTGGTATACTAAATTAGTAACCTAGGTGGAAAATAGAAACATTTATATACAAATTATGTCATAATTACTTATAAATATTGTAAAACTGAGGTGATTCTCTTGGCGAAGAAGGCGGTAAGGAAGGTAAACAAAGTCAATAATCTGCATGGCAAGCTGCCCTGGATACTCATCATCGGCATGATGGTGATAGTGTTCCTTGTGGGGATGATGATCGGGACAACGAAAACCGATTCCGGCAACACTGTCGGCCAGAGGATATATTCGATCTCTGCCGGGCCGAGCGGCGGAAGCGAGATCAACGCTCATGAATGCACTGCTGACGGTGTGTGTGAGATGACCTCTGCCACAATATCCGACTCGCTCAATGTCGGTACACTATGGGGCGAACCTCTGTTTAAGGTTACTGAGGATGGCTTGACAAATATTAGAGGAGTTGTTGAATTTGACTCTGAAATAACATTTCAAGATTCTTCTGATGTATATTTTTATTCTCATGCTGATTTTTTTGAAGATGCCGTTTTCCATGATGTAGCGGATTTTTGGGAAGGAATAACCGTAATGGGACCATCAGGATCCGATTTTACCGGCGGAGTTTCATTTGCGGACTTTGTTCGTTTAGTGGGAGATGATACTCTTCGAGTCGATGCGATGGAAGGCGATGGCACAGCATATGTCTGCGTGAACTCGACCGGGCACTTGATAAGAAGTGACACACCCTGTAATGGTCAGGCTGGAGGTTTAAACGGTCAGGATGTCCTTGATATCCTTAATGATTGTGCTGTTCGAGTGGTTGATGATAGTTCGCCCTTTGCAACGGAAAGTAATTGTAATGAGGTCTGTGAGGATATTGATATGACCTGTATGCTCGGTCACCTGGAGCAAAACTATGAAACTAATTTCCGGGACAGATCAGAGTTGTTTGGATGCACAATGCAATGGAGTGGCGGTCCATCTAGTATCACTACTTACAACTGCGTGTGCTGCTCCCCATAGAGGTGAGACCATGGCGAAGAGAAGAAGCGTGAAGAAGAAGGCTGCGAAATCCCATCATTTCGACTATCATCACATCCTCCCGATCGTGGCGGTAATCGGCACGTTCCTGGCGATATTCGCCGTCGGCCTGATGGTGGGCCGTAACGAGCACGGCCTGGCCGGGAAAGCAGCTTATCCCATCTCAGCAGGAGGAGGTGGCGGTGTGTATGATAGCGATGGTTACAACATCGCCGAGAATTGCCATTGGTCACATAATATTGATACCGATGATGGCACTTGTTCAAAGAGGGTCACTGCCATCTGCGGTAGTGACTTTGTGATCAACGGCGGATGTTTCTCCAACTTGGCTGAACCAAGGCCGGAAGTCCTTGAGAGCGGACCGACGACATCGCATGCATGGCAATGCAATTTCGAGCTGCAGAGAGATGACGGGAGCTGCTTTTCTGCTGATCATCTAGTTGCAGCAGCGTTATGCTGCGAGCCTTAATTTTTTATTCTTTCTTATAGACCCCGACCCTGGTGCCGTTGACGTCGAAGCTCTGCTCTTCTTTCAGGTGCTGGGGGAAGAAGTTGTTGCCGTACAGGATAAGTTTTCCCTTCATCTCATCCAGCAGCTTGGTCTCTAATCCCCTGTAGAGAGGGGTGTCAGGGCAGAGGTAGATGAAGTCGAAGCCGTGCACCGGGTAGGACATGAAGTCCTGGTTGATGAAGGATGCAGTAGGGACCTTTGGCAGATGCTTAAGTTCGCCCTGGATACGCTTCGACACCATGACGAGCCACTCATCGGATTCCACTCCGACGCATTTCGGGCCGAATAGAGAGGCTATCAGAACCACAGAGCCGTCTCCGCTCCCCAGATCCAAGAAGCGCTTGCCCTTGTGGATGCCTATCTTCTGGAAGGCCTCGAAGACCTCATGGTTGATGCTCGCGTGCCAGAAGCCTGTGTCAGTGGAGCGCATGGGTAGCATGCCGTCCTTCATCATCTTCCTGTAGAAGCCGTCGTACTTGTCCTTGATGGCATGGAAATGCTCCTTCATGCCAGAAACAGTGGAATCGAGTTATTTAAAGGTTTCTACAATGATTAATATATCACCTGGACATACCCCCCTTCATGTTCAAGCGAAAACCAAAGGAATTATCTGCGAGCCAGCTGAGCGGAATGGCTTATGGGAAGAAGCTGGAGCCGTTTGAGAGCCGGATGAGGTTCATCCCCAAGGCCATGGTCGACTCCGCGAAACAGCATCTGGAAGAGACCGGAGATGTTGGAGAGGTCATGAGTTACATCCTGTACGGATTCTACCTATTCAGGGATACGGTGTGCAAGAGCATGCTCGTGCCGCAATACCTCCAGGATGATGCTTACGAATGGCCCAAGCCCGCAGGATTCGGATGGAGCGACATCAGTCAGGTCATCATTATGGGGGAATACGTTGAAGGGCCCCTGATCGCCGAAGAAAGCAAGGCTATCATCTCCTGTGAGGAAGATGGGCAGATGAAAGAAAAGATGATTTATTTCGAGCCGGTCACGGATGCAGAAGGCGTGGTCAGGGATCATGTGCAGACAGCAGAGGACAGGGTGAGAGAACTCATCCCTTTCAAGGACAATCCCGAGGAATATCTCAAATATAGGATCGATGACCTGAATAAAGTAGGTTATCTCTTACACCAGCAGGCATGGCAGAGTGTCTGCCTGCGGAACTTCGGGAACCCTCTGAGGATGGATTATGAGGCTTTTGTCGAGCAGAGAATCCCTGTCGAGAAGGCGAGGAAAGAATTGGAATGGCATCTTGTGAACCTGGACAAGGCCTATGAGCAGACCATACAGAGGCCGATGCTGACCAGGTGGCAGAAGATGAGGCTTTAAGAGACGATTTTCCTGATCTGATCGCCTTTACTTATCATCCCACCCTTCAACACCTTCCCGAACACACCCTTCTCGGGCATGATGCATTTTCCAACTGTCCTGCCGATGGAGCAAGGGATGTGGCATTCCTTGCCTTTCTTGGTGATCTCGATGATGGCCTCGCCGACCTTTAGCCTGTCGCCGATCTGCAGTTTTTCGAGGTCTATACCTTCAGTGGTCAAGTTTTCCCCGAAGATGCCATGCTTGATGCAGACCTTGGATGCTGCCGTTCTCTTGAACTCCTCTATGTCCTCGGACGCCATGAGAGATACCTGCCTTATGCCCGGGCCGGCGTGCGCATCGCCCACTATGCCATGATCAACCCTCAGCTCTGCCTCGTCGACAGGGTCCTTGGGAGTGCCTTTCTTCTCACTGATGTTTATTGAGATTATTTTCCCTGTCAAAACAGCCTCACCTCAACCTGTTCTCCTTTCTCCAGCACCTCGACATTGTTTGGGATCTCGATGAAGCCATCTGCTTCAGAAAGCGTAGTAATCGCAGATGAGCCCCTTTGCACCGGTACTGCAAGGCCCTTATCTAATTTGACTGCCAGGAATTCGTGCCTGCCGATAGTGGAGGCTACCTTTCTCGAGAGTTTTACATGCACGAATCCGCCTTTCCTCTTCACTCCGAGCATTGAGTCAAAGACGGGTCTGACGATGATGTAGAAATTGGACAACGCGCTCGTCGGATATCCAGGGAGGCCGATCACCAGCTTATCCTTGACTTCAGCGATGACTGTCGGCTTGCCTGGCTTGACCGCGATGCCATGGACATGTATCTTCCCGATATCTGCCAGGACATCGGTCATTATGTCTTCTGCGCCGAGGGATGAGCTGCCGGAAAGAAGGATAATATCAGCCTCTCCCACGCCTTTGAGGATTTTTTCTTTGTAATCTGCTTTGTCATCCCTAGCTATCCCTAGGAAGACAGGGATTGCACCATATTCCTTGACAGCGTCGATGATTGTCCGCGAGTTTATGTCATATATCCTGCCGGGCTCCAACTTTTCGCCCGGTTCGATTATTTCGTCTCCGGTGGAGATGATTGCGACCTTTATCCTGGTCTTGACCTTGATTTCCTGCAGGCCCAGCGCGGTCATGACCCCGGAATGCCTCGGCTTGATAAGAATACCTTTATTCAGGACGACAGAGCCTTTCCTTATGTCGCTCCCGACCTTGTTGACGTTCTGGCCCGGAGCAATGCTCTTGTAGACCTTGACAATGCCCTTGTCAGCCTCGGTGTATTCAACCATCACCACTGCATCAGCACCCACAGGCATTGGTGCGCCGGTAGCAATCTCAGAGCATAAGCCTTTCGTTAATGCTTTTTTCGGGACTTTGCCTGCATCTATCTTCTCAACCAGCTTGAGGGATATCGGATCCGTGTTGCTCGCGCCAAAGATGTCAGATGCGACCACAGCATAACCGTCCATGGCAGATTTGTTGAAATGCGGGACATCAATCCCCGCTTTGACATCTGATGATAGAACCCTTCCTAGGCAATCCTCGACCCTGCAAGATTCCCCTGGAAGCGGCCTGCAAATGGACATGGCGATCTTCAGCGCTTCCTTTGCGCCTGCCAGTTCCCCAAAGCCCTGCTTTACCATACGATATCACCTTTCAGAAATCTCGACGTCTCGGCGCTTTTGGGCTTATTGAAAAAGGTCTCATTGTCAGAAATCTCCACGGTCCTGCCATCGATTAGGAGCATAAGCCTGTCAGACAACCTTTTTGCCTGGTTGATGTTGTGGGTGGCGAGTATTATGGTCTTGCCCATCTCCTTATTGACTTTATGGAGGATATGCTCTATGTTGCCAACGTTGCTCGGGTCCAGGTGCGCCGTAGGCTCGTCCAGCAGTATGAGCTCGGGATCCAACATCAAGAGCCTTGCCAGCGCCACCCTTTGTACCTCTCCGCCAGAAAGGCTAAGGGCATTTCTCTTAAGATCGTTTATCCGCACGATATGGAGAACATCCCTGAGCTTCCCCTCAATGTAATTGCTTGTCTTTTTCCTTATCTTCAGGCCGTAAGTAATGTTGTTGAAGACGGAAGTGTTGAACATTATAGGGTTCTGGAATCCTATGACCATGCCTTCAGGGAAGCCATTGTTTAATCTCCTGCCCTTGAAATGAACAGTACCGCTTGAACTGATGAACCCGGTGATTATCTTCAGGAGTGTGGTCTTCCCAGCCCCGCTAGGGCCAAGGATCGTGAAGAATTCTGGCTTTCCTACTGAAAAACAGACAGAGTCAAGCACTTTCTGCTGCCCATACGTCTTCGTAATCCCTTTTAACTCAAGTATCATCTCGGGATGCCCCTCGCTTGGTATCTTGTGAGTATGATGTTGACAGCGAAAGCCATTGCCAAAAGGATTATCCCTAACGCAATCGCCAGCTCAAACTGCCCCCTCCTTGTCTCGAGCATTATTGCAGTGGTCAATGCCCTTGTGTGAAACCTTATGTTTCCGCCGACTATGAATATCGCACCGACTTCTGATATGGCGGCTCCGAAGCCAGCAATTATGGATGTCACGATCCCTTTCCGCGCTTCCATTATGAGAAGCCACATCGCCTGGAGATTATTTGCTCCAAGGGATACTGCTGTCTCCTTCAGCCTGGAATCCAACGAGGAAATTGAGTTATAGCTTATCGCAGCAATTATCGGGATGACGATTATGAGCTGGGCTATGATCATGGCAGCCGGCGAGTAGAGCAGCTGCATGAAACCAAGTGGCCCTGACGCAGAGAGGATCAGGTAGACGAAAAGTCCTACAACCACTGGCGGGAGCCCCATCAAAGTGTTGACAATGTTCACCAAAAACTGCTTGCCGGGAAAATTGTAGAAAGAAAGGGCCAATGCAATAGGCATTGCAAGAATGAAGCCTAGTACGACAGCCGATACAGAGACCTTGAGCGATAACCAGGTTATTGCGACTATTTCAGGGTCAAGGGTCAGTATCAGGCGCGATGCTTCGACAAATCCCTCGATAATGACTCCCATTACCTAGCCTCCGATGCATTCGCCGTTCAGGGGCGTGAAAAGCTGCTCACCATCAACTCGGTATTGAGCAATAAGCTGCTGTGTCAAAGGCTCCTTGAACCAGTCGATGAAATCTGTCGCTGATTCATAGTCTACGGAAGGATGCATATCCGGGTTGACAGCGATTATGCCATAAGGGTTCAGCAATCCGATGTCGCCATCGACAAGTATCTCAAGGTCAAGAGTCTTTTTCCTGAAGGTGAAGGTCGCCCTGTCAGTAAGCGTATAAGCGCCTTTTTCAGACGCAAGCTGCAACGTCATCCCCATGCCGTCGCCTGACTCCAGGTACCAGCTTCCAGCCGGCATCATACCTGATGCTTTCCAGAGCTTCAGCTCTTTCTTGTGTGTGCCTGAGTCATCACCCCTCGACACAAATATGGCCTCCTGGTCAGAGATGACGCCCATCGCATCTTTGATGTTCATGCCTTTTATGCCTGCTGGATCCTCTGCAGGTCCGACAATCACGAAGTCGTTATACATCACGCAGTACCTGTCAATGCCATATCTTTTGTCAATGAACTTGAGTTCAGCCTCAGGTGAATGAACCATTATAACATCAACGTCGCCTCTCTCGCCATTCGTGATCGCCTGGCCTGTTCCAACAGAAATTATCTGAACTTCAATGTTGTACTTTTCTTCGAACACAGGGATTATGTAATCCAGCAATCCAGAATCATATGTGCTTGTCGTCGTGGCCAGGCGGAGGATTTTCTCCTCGGGCGTCATTACGGCATAGATTCCGCCGAGCACGACCAACAAGGAAAAAACTGTAACAAATAATGTTGTCCTTTTCATTTTCTCACCTGTTGCTTGATGTGGGATATCTCAGGGAGGATTATCTTCTCCAGCGCAAGCCTGCACGCATCCGGGCTGCCTGGAAGGCAGAAGCAGACAGAATTGCCGATGATCCCTGCTGTCGCGTTGGACATCACAGCTGAGCTGCCTATCTGCCCATGGCTCAGCTGGGTGAACAGGACATGAAATGCCTTCAGCTCCTTGTCGAACAATGGATGGGCCGCTTCAACAGTAAAATCATCTTTGGAAAGTCCTGTGCCGCCGGTAGTTATGATCAGATCGGCCTTCTCTGCCGAGTTTCTTATTCTCTCGGTTATCAGCTCTAGCTCGTCAGGAACCCGGTCCCTTGAGACAACCTGGATATGAGCATCTTTGAGCATCCTCTCTATCAGATCCCCACCGGCATCACCCTTCTCCCCTGAAAAACGGCTGGAGACCGTGATTATGGCTGCTGACGCCGTCTTCGGCGCATCTCTCTTGTGCAGAGACGGTATGTCCATGTCATGCCCCCTTGGTCTTCTCATCGATGCGGACATCAGTGATCCTGGTGTCAGGATATTGTCCCTTGCTGTCTTTCTCGAGATACTTCACCATGTCCCAGATGGTCGAGAGGCCTATGAGCACCCCGTTCAATGCTTCCATCTCCACGCCGGTGCGGTAGCGGGCCTTGACAGTGATGACCATCCTTATCCCGTCGTCCAGCATCTCGAAATCCATCTTGACCGACTCGACCGGCAGCGGGTGGCAGTAAGGTATCAGGTTATGGGTGTTCTTCACAGCGTACATGGCCGCTGTCTTAGAGGCCTCGAACGGGTCTCCCTTCTTTATCTTCTTCTGCTTTATGGTATCCATCGTGGCTTTCTTCAGCACTATCCTTCCAGACGCCGAGGCAGTCCTTGGCGTAATCTCCTTCGATGATATGTCTATCATTTTTTTTACCTCCTTCATCTTTATCGCGAGCTTCAATGAGTCCTGGCCGTTGAAGTCGATGAGCGTGTCATCCTTCAGGCATGGCTTGATGAAGCCATGGTTGTCCACCCTGAGCTTTGTGCAGTTAGCGCAGAAATCATCCTTATGCGGGCCAACTACCTCGACAATTGCACCTTGGTAATGATATTGCTTCCTTCCCTGCATCCCTCTCTCAACAGTCTTGTCAGCACCTTTTGACAGATCCTTCTCGACATCGTCGAGGGAGAAGAAATGCCTCTTGAAGAAATCAGGGCTGCAGCCCAACGGGATGAGCTCTATCAGCTGCAGCATGACATCGTTCTCGGCTGCGAAGGATATCATGTCCTGGATCTTATGGTCGTTGATGCCTTTCAGCACGACCATGTTCAGCTTGACCGGATCAAAGCCTGCTTCTTTCGCTGACCTCAATCCTGCGGAAATCTTCTGGACGGTCTTGCCGCTCGGACCGGTGAGAGAATCACAGCCGATGTTCAGCCTGTCTAAGCCGACAGCTCTGAGGGCTTCTGCCTTCTCGTGTAACATCAGTCCGTTTGTGACGAGCGAGATGTCCTTGAAGCCTGTGCTCTTGGCTGAGCTTATCATGTCGATCAGATGGGGATGGAGCAACGGCTCCCCTCCGGTGAGCTTCAGCTTGCGGAAGCCGGTATCATGCGCGGCCTTGATTATCTCCTTGAATTTATCAAGACTTAAGTCGGAAGTGTCGGAATTGCCTTCCCTGTGGCAGTAGTCGCAGCTGAGATTGCACCTTCCGGTTATCGATACGCGCAGGTAATCTATCATCTGAACCTCTTCTTCGCTTCCTCATATTCGGCAATAAGCCTCTTGCCCGCCGGCGTGAGGAAGACCTTCGCTCCTCCGAGCCTACCGCCCTTCTTGGCTATCAGGATGTCCTTGCCAAGCCTGGATTCCATGCGGCTGATGTAGTTGTATATAGTCTTGGGAGCGATGCTCAGGACAGCTGCTGTGCGCTGGACAGAATTCGTCTCCTCGAGCAGCTTCAGTATGCTATAACGGCCCTCTCCGAGCAGGGGCTCGCCCTTGTGCTCCAGCCAGAGCTTGTACCTCACCCTCATCATGGCTGAGAAGCCGAACGGTATTTATATGCTTTTCGGGCTGAATCCAACTCTTTTTTCTCAGCCCGATAACGCATCGCCTTCTCGTAAATATCCCTGCTAGAGTATAATATGAATCTTGGCTCCTGGCCCTGTCTGTAAGAACCAAGCTCGATGAGGTCTGTGTGAACAATCAGGAATGTCTGCATGAACTTTTTTTCATCAGACGCATCGGAGGTGAAGATCTCGGTCAGGCTATCGAGCCTGAAATTATTTGGCATGGAGCAAGTGAAGATATAATTCGCTTTCGGTGTGGAAACCAAAGTCTGGTCCATGATCTCTTTCTTCCCATGCGAAACATCCCTTAAAGCTAAGTTCCCTTGATCATCCCTGTAACGATTATACTGAGTAGTTTTATCATATGCCTCACTGAGAACCTGATGAGTGTGTTCAGCCAACGAATAGAACGGGTGTTTATGAGATGGGGAATCCTTTGGATAATTCTCTGGCACCAGCAGGGCTCCATACTCTTCCTTAGGCTCCAGCCGACTTATCGCTTTGAACAGCTTCTTCAAGGTATACTCCAGGTCCTTGTCCTCTGTCGGACGGATGATAGCATGCTTGAAGATGTCCGGGTGCAATGGGCCTTCAACCCTGTGTTGGAACCTGTAGAGCGAGAGGGCGTAAGGATCGAGCAGGCTCAGGCCTGTGTCCTCAAGTTCCTTGGCCTTCTCATCAATGAGCTTATGGAACTCACGGGAGATGTCCACGCGCTGGAGAACGATGTGAGGCCTGAGGTTTTGAGCAATTGCTGAAGTATCTTCCAAGTTACCGAAAATTGGGTCTCCTCGCAAAGGCTCTCCAAAATTCGGCACCACAATGAAATATTTCCCGGGTTCTCCTTTGTAGAGATAATACCATGTGCCAAACCCCTTGTCCAGCGCCATCGCTGTACGCTTGATCCTGAAGCTGGGAATCTCTGCCAGCTCTGCAACCGAATCGACGCCGTAATGCGCTGCCACTTCCTTCACTCTTGCCGAGAGCCTTTCCCATCCCTCGTTCATGGCCTTCGGTTCCTGGCGTATCCGCTCGGCTGCCTTGAGGCATTCTTGGACATCTGACCAATCATCCCTCTCCTCGAACTCCAGGACATAGGCATCTTCCTGGCAGGATACATTCCTGAGATTGTAATGCAGAGGCTGTCTTTCAAGCACCTTCAGGAGGGCAGGCCTGTTCCGACAGATGAAATCCTTGATTATGCCCTCGAAATCCAGGCCTGTGACCGAGATGTCAGATTCCGAAACGATCCTTCCCTGCTCGAGCTTCAGCACGAGCTCACCGATCGAATGCCTCATAATGGATGCCTTCCGGTATATTGCAGGACCGTGGGCTTGCCCTCCTTCGGCAGGTGGATGAACTCCATGAGGCTGCTCTTCGTCAGGAGGAGGTCTATGAACTTCTTCTCTGGATCTGAGTCGTTACCGAGGATCTCCCTCACTTCTTTCTCATAATCGAACCTGGAATTGAAGTCATTATACCTCTTGTTGAGGGCGCTCCAGACATACCTGTCCTGGCCAGGGGTCTGCACCAGGATGGAGATTGCCTTGGTGCCCTTCCTTGCGTTGATGGCCTTGAGCACCATCCCGCCGTCATCTCCCGCCTTGGGGAATAAGAACATCTCTCGGCATGATAAGGCGCACATATATCCATAAATCAATCTGTCCATGATGTTTTTCCGGATTTCCCCCGCCACAGCCTCAAGGTCAGAGGATTCCTTTCTCATCACCGCCTGGCTCAGCCCGTAATGATTGGTTGTGGATTTGAAGCTCCTGCCGTCCTGGAAGGCAATCCTGTCCATCCTGAGGTCATAGCAATAGCCGACTATCTTCGCGAACTGGCCGTCCCTCTCCGCGAGCATTGGAACGACATCCGGATGGTAACCTTTGCCCTGCTTCTCAGGCTTTATCAGCACAGTGACGCCAGGGGCCAGCTCTGGACGGTCATGCCACATGGGACTGATATTTGCCAGAGTATCTAGCGCTGGGTAATACTTGATATCCTCACGCCTTACTCTAAGGCACGTCCCGTCCTCGAACTCGACAGGATAATAATCTTCCCTCCTTCGGATGACCGTGCCTGAGCTGGTGTCCCAGATGTTCCCGGGATGGTCAGGGCATCTCTCGGCCTGGTGGATGACGACCTTGTCATGGGGGAGGAATCCGAACCTGCTCGGATCGGCCTCTAGCTTCATCAGGAGATTATCTATCCCCTTCATCACCCCTTCCAGGCCCTTGCTTTGATCGACGGCCTTCGGATGGATGCGCAGGTAATCGGACTTAAGCACGCCGGACACCGCGTCCTCAAAGGCCTCCTGGGGGTCCTTCCTGAATAAGGGGTCGAACATGTAGAAAGGCGTGTCATTGGCCATCAGCTCCAGTTGGTTGCCGTCGAGGCTGTCGGAATAACGGATGGTGCCGGTCTTTTCATCAGAAGGCCGGACCCTGTCCTTGAGCTCGTCGAGGAGCTGGACGAAAGTCCCTTGGAGCAGGGAATTGCTCACGCTCCTCGCTGACATGAGCTCCAGCAGCTCAGGCTCCACAGTGCGCAATTGATAGGTGTTCTTTTTCTTGCGGTAGCAATCCCAGACTGCATCCGTAACTGCAGAGCCATCGGCTTTTGCACTCTTGACGTATCCTTCAGCCATCCTTCGTAATTCCCCAGACAGCCTATCATCATCATAATCAAAATAGGCGGCTGAAAACAAGTTAACTACTTCCGTAACATCATCAAGCGGGATCTGCCTCGATTCCTCGACGCTGAGCACAGGCCCGTCTGAGATTATCCGTGGCACGTCTGAAGCAGGGGCCCGGACGAGGTAATACTTATGGTCCCGTATCTTGATGGCAGAATATGGGATCATTATATTAAAACGTGCAACAGGCGCGATCTGCTCCAACGAATCGACATTGAACCTCTCCAGGAGCTTCCTGACCTCTTCTGACAAACCATCATAAGCCTGGTTGAGCAAGGCCTTGTCAGACCTGATGGCCTCAGCCTGGTCGAGAAGCCTGACAGCGTCAGCCAGCGGTCCCTCTCCTTCGAACATGAAGGAATACAGCCCGTTCTCATATCTCATCGAACTTAGCTTGTAGGTCAAGGGCCCGGCCTGGAGGAGTGACTCAAGCGTGGCACGCTGTTGTCCGATGAATTCCTCAATGTCCTGTGTAAGGTGAGGTGATTCCAGCTCTGACTCCATGCGGATGCCGTCTTCATTTTTCATCATGCGGAGCGTCAGGTCCATGCTAGAAGCCTCCTACCGTACTGCATACAAATGGTAATAACTACCGAGAACCCTTCGCCTGTCTTGGATATGCATATGTCTGGCATCTAATCACTTTTGCACCCTATCACATAATGCTCCTGCGTCTCGCCGAGGCAGGAAAGCTCGAGCAGATCCGCTCTGGTGGAAGCGGCCAATCCTGCGAACTTTTCAGCATTCGGCTTCGCTGACCTGACGATGTCAAAGGCCATCTGCCTGTCGGGCTCCCCCCCTACGCAGGTTATCAAGAAGTTCGAATCTGGTGTGTAGGCCAAGTAAAGATGAGCTGGTCTCCCCCCTATCTGGGTCTGATGGAACAGGATGAAATTGCCTTCCTTGTCCTCATCGAATTGGAGGTCATCAGGCTTCACCTTCAGCTGGCTTGAGAAATGCTCTGGCAGGCTCTCGCTGATCCTCCTCTCCAGATGCTTGAGAAGCTTCTCCTGGCCGTACATAATGTTCCCTTCCTCATCTTTCAGCCGATCGGCATAGTACATGTTCGCTTGGCTGTCACGCTTCTCATTGGTATGCGCATCGCGATTCCTGGGCTGTACATAGTAGAACCTCGTATCACCGCATATATTGATTACTTCCCCGTCCATGCCCCCTTTGATATTCTTGACCTCACCCTCGTAGGTCCACTCACGAGCCTTGTCGGTCGTCACTATCTTGTCGCCGATGTTGCAGGCCATGGGCTTGTACCAGTCAGGGAAACCGGTCGCCCTCTCAGCCATTGTGACCTCTTTCTGGTCATCGACAATGTCATAATTGTGGACGGATCCGTCCTCGAGCCGGACAGAGAAGACGGTCTTGCATCTCTTTTCGATCTCTCCTTTGCTGCCTATCCATATCTCGTCATCATTCGTCCTCAGGTCGGTCTTGAGCCTGTCAGATGCGATGATGTGATCGAACGGCAGGAAACCATACCTCTTCTCGTTATTCTTTATCTCTCTCGTGATATCCCTGAGCTGAGCCATCAGGCCTTCCCTGCCCCGGCTGTAGTCGAGCTTGTCAGCGTCGATCGGCAGTCCGAGCTCATCCAATGCATTGGCAGCGGTCATCCTTACGACGGCGATGTTGGCCTTCAGCAGGTCTTCCTTGCCTTGCCGTGAGGCGATAGCCTGGAAGTCAGCGTAAGCCTTGCTCTCGAGGCTTAGGGGCCACTCGTTGGAGTAGGTGAACTCCCCTAATTCAGCCTCAGGGTCGATGTGCCTTTCCTGGAGCTGTGCGTAGAGCTGCTTCAGCGTGTCTTCCAGCTCCCCGTCTTCCTGGCTCGAGACACTCAGATATGGGAATATGGCTGAGTGGACGCCTGCCAGGTGCATGCCATGCTGCAGCCTTGAGAGGCCATCCCACCTCGCCGTCACCTTGACCGGAACATTCTCCATCCTGGCAGTGATGCCGTAAATTGCCATGCGGTACAGGGCATCCTTGACGCCGTCCTTGTCTGTCTCGAAATAGGGCATGAGATTGTTGATGATACTTGTGGATTCAGAGATCGGCACAATACCAGGTTCAATAGGTACCCTCGGCACTAAAGGCGCGATGGGCACACCAGGGGCATCGTGGCCCTCATCCGTTGTCACGATATAGGGTGACCCATCATTCTTGTGGAGGAGGAAGGTGCTCCGGCCCTCGTGGTGGAGGCAGAAGGCTGATTTGTATATATTGAGCGATAAGATCGGTTCGAGTTCAGAAAGGGACGCCAAGCCCAAGGCCTGGATTATCTCAGCTACTTTTGCAGCGCTCTCATCATGCGCGCCATACAGTCTTGTATCGTCATTCTGGATCTCGGCTGCCAGGGCAAGCATCTGCTTGGCATCATCCAGCATGCCCTGACCGCGGAGCTCTATCAGGTATCGGTGATCGTGCTTCGCTATGGGCTGGAGTTCATACTCGAAAGTCGTGTTGGCAAGGAGCTTTTGCAGCAGGGCCCTGTGCTCCTGGGTGAACTCATCGAAGTGCAGCTTCCAGTCTATCCCTGTGGCGCGTATCCTGGACTCGAGCAGGATGTCGCCTTCATTTTCTGATATCTGGAGATTGTCCTTTGTATCATCCATTAAAATCGCCTGCAGGTAGCTGCGGAGGGGTATGGTATCCGGGTGCTAACACGATATGCATCTGTGGGAAGGTCACGAGCCTGAGGTAAGCGTCAAGCCCTTGATTGGAGCTCTTTAATGTCACATTCTTATCTAAGCCTCCTGATGTCGCTTGATAAGCCCTTAAGGCCACGAAGCTGAGATCATCTCCGAACTCTTCTTCAAGCTGTTCCAGCGGCTTGATACCGTCGATGCTGCCCTCCCTGAAGAGATGGTAATTTCCTATCGTCCGATGGTAGAAAGGGCCGAAGGATATCCTGATGACCTCTTGCACCGTTTCAGGGAATTCTTCATCGATCTCGCAATAGAGCACTCCTGGATCAAGGTGGAAAGAGGCATTGCTGATTAGATGGTCGAGCCTGCTGTCCCTCTTCGGATTCTTGCCGTCACCACTATCGACCATTGTATACGGCTTTTTCTTATCATTATTGGAGCCTCCCCATAACCTATTGAGCCTTGAAAGACCGTTGCCTCTCTTAACAGCATCGCTCATAGTGATTCTCCAGTAGACCGGAGAGCTTTCCATGCGGTTATACTCAACCCTTCGCAGGACGACTGAGTCATCTTCCCAGGTCTCATGCAGGCCATGAAGATCAGGCAGGGTGCCATCTTTCAGGCAAGCCATGACCTTCCTGTTGAACTCAATCAGCCGGTACAGCCTCTGCTCCTGGACGGGCTCCTCACCCTTCAATAGCCTTTCAGCGGCCTCGGCTGCAAGTTCCTTCTCCTTCTTTTCGATCCTCTCGTCGTCAATCATGAAGGGCCACAGCGGCCTGCCATAGGATCTCATTATATTTGTAATCTCATATGAATCTGGGAAACCTGAGCGAAGATCGACACACAATGTCTCAAGCACTCCACCCTCTTCGGTGTAGGTCAAGAAAGGGAATACACTGCTGACCTTTGAGTCTTCGAATTCCTGAAGCGGCTCCAATTCCTCCAATCCCTGGACAAGTTCGGTCAGCTTTGCGATGTATGATGCAGTCTCAGTCCTGTCAAACCGTTTCTTCTTGCCTGTCCTGATGACGAGCCTGGCTTGCGGGTCTTCACTGTCCATCTTCGCTCATTGACCCTGCTGGCCTTCCTGGCCTGGTTTAAGCTTGGCATATTGCCCGCCGGGCAAGCGCTTCCTAGAGGCCTCTTGGGCTAATGTGACAAGCTTCTTATTGCATTCTATGCCGCTGGGGTCGAGCACAGGCTTGTCGAAGATTTCCATGCCTTCCACAGCCTTGCCGGCGTACACGCCTGTCCCGAGCATGAAACCTGTCATCTGCCTCCTTATCTTGCTCTGGACCGAATAGGCGTCGTTCAGGGCCTGTGCCATCCCGGCAGCAGCAAGGTTTATGCCTGACGTTGCCTCAAGGTTGCCGTATGTTATCTCCATCTTCTTATGTGCCTCGGCCGACAGGCCGATCATGAAATTGAGCCCTTCCAGCATGGTGGCATATCCCGCGCGGAAATTCCTCGCCTGCTCCCTGGCCACCGAGCCTGATCTCAACTCTCCTTCAAGCTTGTTGACCTCGAGCTGCAGCATCCTCGTCTGCTGCTCAAGCGTGAGCAGTCTTCTCATATAGCTCGGCTCTTCTTCCTTTCCTTCATTCTCCTTTACGTAATCTTCTATCTCTCCCTTTTTCTTGGCCAGCCTCACATATAATCCGTTCTCGCCTTCCAGCTTTGCCTTCAACCCTTCAAGGCCCCTTACGGTCCTCTCTTCGAGGTCGAAAAGGGTCCTTATCTTCTTGTCAGCACCGCTTATTTCAGCCTCGGCGAACCGTTGGTGAGTCTCCAGGTTGGTCTTGGCCTGCCTATAACCCTGGATAAGCTCGTCAACATATGTCGCGAAGCTCTTCTCGACCTGAACTTCCACTGGCAGTTTAGTAAAAAAGGGGATTCTCGTCCTTCCCCTGCTTATACGGTAGAAATTCTTTGTGGTTCCAACAATTAATGACCCATACCTTGGATTCCTCTTCCTTTTCTTATGCAGCTCAGTGACTGTGACGATCGCATCGCCCGGCGTGGCGTCTTGGATATGGTTGAGGTTCTGTAGGTCTGAGCCCAATGTGCCTATAATCTGCTCAAATGCTGAATTCATCTCTCCTCTGAGCCGGTCGTACTTGGCGACATCACCATCCCTGTCATCAGAGATCATGTCAAGCGCCTTTTGCACTTCAGTGACAAGGTTTTCGATGCCGCTACCACCCTCAAAATCTAATCCTTGGACTGGAAAAGTACTGTCATTCTCCGAATCATCTTGTTCATCCATTATCCCCACCCCGCGTTGAATAGTATGTTTTCATTTTTCTGTCTTGTGCAAATATCCTCACAATATCCGCTTACTATATATCTACTCCACAGTAAGTATTTTATTCGTAGAAGTGGGCTTTCATTTATAAATGTTGCGTAGGGGGTATTTAAATATAGGCAAGGTGGAACAGTCTAAAGCTGATTCACAAGCTCGCAGAACAATTCTGTCGGAACGTAGAGGCCTCGGCCCTTGCCTGCCTGGACCTTCCGGTCATCTCCTGACCATAACTCAAGATACCTATCCTGCTTCGGGATGTCGAGCCTTCCATCACCCTTCATCTTCTCGAGGTACACTTCGGTCGGGGCAGAGAAGGCCATCATCTCTTTCACGAAATCCAGGAACCTCTGCGATTTCCCACGGATGCCATTAGTATTGAAGAAGATGTATCTTGCATCAGTGTCCACTGCAGAGCCGGCAATGCCTTTCGCCAGGCTTGGCTGCCACAGGCCATCATCAATCCTGTCTATCAGCGGACCGGCCTCTGGCGAATCCACCCCTAGGACATGGTCGCCGTGCCTGTTATAACAATTGACCAATATCCCTGCGCTGACAGCCCTGGACATTACCTTGCCGAGCCGCGGGTTCTGGTGCAGCATCCCGATGTAAGGGTCGGCATGATAGTACAAGGATGCGATCTCCTCAGCCTCCTTGTCCTTGGAGAGCAAGGCGCAGCAGTGCAGCCTCATCCCATCTCCCAGGTCCCACAGGTTCCAGTCCTGCATCTTGGTGGTGAGGCCGTTGAAGCTCAGGCCCTCCTTAAGGCCTGCCACGAACTTCATCATATGCCTGAGCTCATACCTGCCATTCACGTTACCGTCCCTGCCCATATAGAATGTGGTCATGGCATCAAGGATGTTATCAGCCGCAGCCTCCTTCGCGTCTTCCGGGCTCCTGCCCTTCAAGGTCTTGAAGTCTTTTTCGATGTGCCTGTAGAACAGTCCAGGCCTTATGTGGCAGTTGCTGACCAACTCATACGCCTTGAACAAGTCATCTCCATCAAACACCTCGTTAGGTCTCATGTATTTCGAATTCCGATGACCTAACAATCCGGTCACAAGATGCTTCAAGGCCTCAGGATAGCTGACCGGAGCGCTGATCGGAACAACTTCTACATCATCATAGACCTTGCCCACAGGGAACAGTGCCTTGTTGTGCTGTCCTTCTGCCTCAAGGGCCACCATCTGCCTGAGGAGATCTCTTGCCTTCTCGTCCTTCACGCAGCCCAAAACGTTTAGGGCATAATCAATAGGATAATCAAGCTTCACACCAAGGCTTCCAAGGACCCTGCGCTGCGCCTCAGCATACCAACTCTCAAAATCGAGGTCTTCAGGAGACTGGAACAGCAGGAACTTGGCGGATTGCTTGTCAAGCCTCGACAGGAATTCCACCTTGTCCTCAAGCGGCCTGTCAGAGTTCACTACTGCGGTCAATGCAGTCAGCCTTTCGTCTGACAACAATCCGTTCTTATCAAGCACTGGGAAGACGTCCATGGCCTTGAAATAGTCCCATCCATGCTCATGGAAATAGCCGAGCTTTAGCTCATATTTCGAGATGTCAAGTCCCTCAAGATGAGGTTGCTGGTCAACGAGACGTTGACGCATCCTGTCGCCAGCAAGCCACCTCATCTTCTTTATCAGGTGGTTGAAGTCTGGATAGCTTATGTCCATCAGCTCTGCAGTCTCCCGATACCAGGTGTCGTCAGGAGTAGGGTCAGGCAGCTCCTTCAGTAATTTCATACGCCTATAATCCTTCATTATGCTGACTTTCTTCCTGTCTGAGATGTCTGAGTTGAGCAGGTCTTCGAGGGCGAAGTGATATTCACTCAGCCCGAGATTGTGCATGAGCCCACCATACCTCATGAAATCAGCCTGGTCAGCCCCTTCCACGAAGACTTTTTTGCTTTCGCTGATGAAGTTAAAAGCACGATACATTTGGTTCTTCCCTTTGATTGAAGGGAGGTGTTTCTCAAGGAAGCCGAGCCAACTATGCGTGAGCTCTTCAGTCTGCTCCAAGACTTGGTTGATGTCAGCTATTATATCGGCTGCATCATTACGGCCTGGGAAACGCCTGACGATGTCCTTGTATAACGGAATGGCCCTATCGCCGATGTGCTGATACATCTCTGGGAACTTCTGGAAGAACATTATGCCATGATAGGCGCTCCACCAATCGACATTCTTAGCTGTCAAGGGCTCATCGTCCTCATGCATCCTGGCAGCCAGGTCCAGGACCTCGATGAAGCGGTCACCCAATCCCTTTTCAGCATATTTCTTGAAGACCCATGCCTCGTCATGCAGGCCGTAGGCGAAGAACAGGTTCCGTGATACGATGCATTCGATGATCCTGTTGGCTTTCGAGTAGACTTCGCGGTGCCCAAACCTGTCATACTCGCTAATATAATTCAGGCTCCTCAGCATCATGCATTGGCTCGAACCGTCAAAAGTAATCTTGGTTGCGGCTGAGAACATGGAGCGTATCTCCTCCTCGTAACCGCGTGACTTCGCATCGAGCAGATATCGGTCTATACGCCTGAACTCGGACCAGAAATGCATT
>JAHIVG010000030.1 GCA_018816705.1 Nanobdellota archaeon | reverse complement strand
TGGCAGTTAAGGTGAGGTCTTGTCGTCCTCAAAACACCGGATTAATCAGTAATAACGTATGCTTCTGTGTGCGCCTGCAATAATGTCAAATTTTCGTTTTACGAATAAAAATACCGGTGACATATGTCACGATAACGCACACCATCTCTCAAACCCCAAACTTTTTAAATCAAACTCGACTTGCTTTATTCCATGGTATTCAAGAGACCTGACCCGGACGAACCGGTGACTAGGGTAAGGCTCCCTCGCGGCAGGGAGACCTTCGGCGTGTTGGAGCAGCGGGTCGGCGGATCGAGGGCCAAGGTCCGCTGCCTGGATGGCAAGAACCGCATCTGCCGCATACCCGGCAGGCTCAAGAGACGTTTGTGGGTCAGGGAAGGCGATATAGTCCTGATAGAGCCCTGGGAGCTGTCAGGAGAGACGCGCGGGGACATCATATTCAAGTACAGGGGGAACCAGGTTGCCTTCCTCAAGGCCAGGGGCCACCTCAAGCAGCTGGACGAGTTCGAGGAATTCTAGTTTACCACTCTAGAAGAGAAAAATATTTAAAGGTCTCTATATATATTTGGGTCATAGGAGGGGATATATATGAGAGGATTCATTAAGGCGATGTTGATGCTGTTCTTGGTATTCTTGGTCTTGTCAAGCTTCACAGCGCTGTTCAATCTGCAAGGCGGCCTATTCGTGAAGGAACTCATACTAGCGATTGTCTTCCTGTTGGCTTCAGTGATTGCCATCGGTGCCATGGCAAGGCCTGGCAGGGGTGCTTTCCTGTTCACCACGGTCCTGCTGGCGCTGTTCCTGTTCAATTTCATCTACCTGTATTTCATCATGGACAGCACCCTGATGCTCGGCATTCTAGTGGTGAACGTCGTAGGCTTCATCTTCTCGCTGCAGGGCATGCTGGAGAGCAGGCCTAAGCCGAAGGTGCACGCGGTGGCTGAGTTCAAGGAAGAGAAGGTCGCTGCACCTGCAAGGAAGAAAGCCAGAGCTACCAGGAAGAAGGCTAGGCGCAGGACTTAGTTTTTCAGGGTGTATATCACCAGCATGGCTACGCTTATCACCAGGCAGGAGTCTGCTATGTTGAAGACAGGCCACATCTGGAAGTCGATGAAATCAGTCACATGACCGAGGAATACCCTGTCTGCAAGGTTTCCGAGGATTGCCCCTGATATCAAGGCGACGTATATCCTCATCTTCTCTTCGAACCTATCATAATAATACAGCATCAGGCCGAAAGCTATCAAGCTGACCCATATCAGCATGAGGTTCCCGTCTTTCAGCAGGCCGAAGGCAGCACCTGTGTTAGTGGTGTGGGTGAATGACAGCACAGGCTTGATGAGCCACAGCTTCTGCCCCATCGGCAGGAACGCCCTGATGAGTATCTTGCTCAGCTGGTCCGCAGCCAGCACTATCAGCATCACTATGAATAGGCGTTTGTATTCCATGATACCAGGTTTAGAGTGGCTCATTTAAAAGGTTTCACCATCTCTTCTTCATATCATTATCCATGATGCGCTCGAGGTTGGCCAGCCGCATGTTTATGGAGTCGAGCTGCGCACGCATGCCGTCCAGCTTTGAGGACACGACCTCTATCTCCTTGGACACGATGTAATCCTGGTTGATCGGTGCAGGCTGCATGGGCGCGGAAGGATAGCCCTGCGATTGGAACCCGGGCGGGCCTTGCGGCGAGAATCCGGAGTCTGGAGGCTCCATGCGCGGCGGTGCCGGCTCTGGGAAGGGCGGAGCTGGATCACTCGGCATGCCTAACGGGTCTCTCTTGCTGTCCAGTCCTAGGGGCGGTGCTTCCTTTCCGAAGTCGAAGTCATCATCCTTCTTCCAGAACGTCAATCTGCTGAAAAGTCCCATCTAATTGCCTCCTGGGAAAATGCCTCTTAAAAACCTTTTTATTCCCTCCCAAATAGATACAATGAATGACCTATTGGGTTCTTCATCATCTTCTATGACCTCTTCCGCCTCTGGTTCGACCTCATCTACAACGATTTCTTCCTCTGCTGCCTGCTCTTCCTCTGTCTCCTCTATCACTTCTTCCTCTACAAGGAGGGTAATCTCATCTGAACCCGTCCTGCAGATGTTGTCCATGCAGGGATAACTGACAACTGCATCATCCAGCTTTTTGCTGGCATTCCCCTCGAACCTGAAGTCAAGCGACAGCTCCCTCTGGGAGCCGGCATCTATCCTCTGCTCCCAGCTTTCGCCCTGGTCCTGCATGGTCACGACAGCTTCCTGATCACCCACATTCCGCAGCGTATAATTCAGCCTATAGCTTCCATTGCCCAGATCGGTGAGGTTCCTGTCGACGATCACCATCGGTCCTGTGCCATAACCTGATACGACTGCGAGCTTGGTCTCGGTGCCGTTCTTCTCAAAGGTGTTGTTGTAGATGTCCATGTATTCCAGCCATGGCTTCTTCAGCACCAGGCTGCCGTTCTTCTTTATCCTCAGCTGTCCTGCATCCGTGATCTGCACGTTCTCCCCGGGATCGAGCAGCTTTATGTCATAGCTCTCGGCGCCGACGAGGTCGCTCTCTTTCTGCACAGGGAAGTGCAGCCTGATATTGTACGCAGGCTCAGTATCATGATTGGTGACAGTGTACCTAGCGGATGAGAACTCACCCTCATGCACCTTGCTGTCTGTGAACACTCTTGACATGGTGACCTTGAGCTGCTTGGGCTTCACAGTGATCCTTGAGGTCTTGTTGTGGCGGTAGCTCGTCCTGTTGTCAGAATAACTGACCAAGGTCGTCAGGTTATAGACAGTCTGTTCTCTCACCCTCGGTGCCTTGATGATGTACCTGTAGGCTGTCTTTATGTCACCTGTGTTGATGTCCAGCAAGGTCTCAGAGACCCCTGTCTTCTTGAAGCCCCATAGCTCGTCCTTGACCACTATGCCTGAAAGGTCGATGGTCCTCGTGTTCTTCATGCTCACGACAACTGAGACCTCTTCCCCGCCTTCCATGACGGTCTTGCCGATGGCATGGGTGATCCCCAGGTCTGTTATGGGGTATACGGTGTATTTACGTTCCAGGCTCTCATGCCTCTTGTCACCTTCAGGAGTCTCATACCTGACAGTTATCTTAAGCCTGCCAGACTCTGACTTGTTTATGTCCGGAAGGGTTATGGTCCTGTCGACTATGCGCCTGAACTCCCCAGAGGTCAGCAGCTCGATCGACATGTTCTCGAAGCCAGGCAGCGTGGTCTCGTACTGCACAGACACGTTCGTGAAGTTCATGCCCGTGTTCTTGTTCTGTATCCATACCCTGATGAGCTTGTCCTCATAGGACTCTAGCTTCTCCCCGCTCCAGAGCGAGGTCCAGATCTCCAGGTCGTCCTTGAAGGTGATGTCTAGGTCATTCTTGATGGTCTCCGTATGCCTCGTCATGTCGTCTTCATCAGTATATGTGCAGGTGGCCACGACTGAGTTGCCTCCAGCCTTTATCGCCTTGAACCTGAAGAAGAATGCCTTCTTGTGCCTGGAGAGGTTTCCGCTGGTGGAGTTCCTGGGCACGATCCCGTTCCAGCTGAATGTCCTGTTCGCCCTTGACATGGCCTGTGGGTATTCTGTTATCTCAAGGCCGTCTGAGAAGCTGATGGTCACGTTGTCCACGGTCGTGGGGTATTCATGGATATTGCTCAGGTTCAGGGTCAGGTTGGAGTGTTTCCCGAGCTTCATGGTCCTCGGCGGTGCCATCATGGTCACGTCGAAGAAGGGTGTCGACCTGAGGCGCAGTGCAGAGGAGTACATGGTCTGGGACTCAAAGCCGTCGAAGTAGGTGAGGCTGGCCTTGTAGGTCCTGTCGACCAGGTCCTGCGGGTAGATCCTGTATGAGAGGTCGATGCTCCTTGACTTGGCTATGTGGCCTTCCCATACTATCCGGCTGCCTTCGCTCCTGCCAGGGCTGGCATCGCTGACGATGAACTCCTCGCCGAACTCGTCGATGAACGTGGCATTTGCAGCCACGTTGCCGCCGCTGTTCGTTATGGTCGTTGTCATCAGCCCGTACCCTTTGACAGGGATGGTGGAATGGTCTATCGTGCGGGTGATGGCTATCTTTGGCTTGATGGAATACGCCTTTATCCTGGCCTTCCACCTCTTGGCAGATGTGTCGTATTCGGTGTTTTCCAGGCATATCTTGGCGATGTCAGAGTATTCGCAGCTGTTATTCGTGACCACGAGGTATTTGGTGGTATGCTCGGCAAATATCTTGGTGGTTGTGGAGACTGATATGGTGTAGACCTCGTTGTTGATGCTGACGTCTTCGCCGTGGTATATCCAGCCGTTGTAGACCTGGGTGTCTGTTGCGGCAGCAGACCCGATGAGCAACAGCATCAGAATGATCAACATGTATCTCATAATTTCACCAGCTCGTCCACGATCTTCTTCGGTATGAACTTCATGAACCTGAACACTATCGTGTCTGGGTAGATTATTATCCTGTCTTCCTTGTATTCATGTATTATGAAGAGGCCGTCCTCCTGAAGGTCCTGGGAGAGCATTATGCCGAATAGCCTCGATTTGAGCTCTGCAGAGGAACCGAACTGGTCTGCGAGGTCTGCCTCTGCAAAATCCAGTATCTGTTCTGTAACGCCGGTCTGTTCCCTGAAGAGGTGTTTGGCCAGGTCGCGGAGCGCATTCTCCGAGTGCAGCAGCTTCAGGGTGTTCTTCTGGTCCAGGACGTCCTCGCCGATGTCGATGCCGTCTATCGGAAGGAGGCTCTCGATGGATATCACGAATATCTTGTAGTTGTTCTCTAGAAGGCTGCCATAGTCGTCCTTGTTTATGAGCTGCTGATACCTCAATAGCTCTGCCTCCTTTATGTAATCAGGGGCCTCGGCCATGGACTTCAATCGCACAGCGCTCAGCACTATCCCAGCCTCTTCGAGTATCATCAGCTTGGGGTCGGAAGGGAACCGGTTCTTCAGGTTGACCGCGTCCATGTACACGAATATCCCGGTGATGCCGATTATCACCATGAGGATGATGTTGATCATGAAAAGCAGCTTTACGAACCTCTTTGTGAACTTGAAGAATACCATCAGGGAGAGGAAGAACAGGCCGATGAGCATGATGGTTATTGATAGTGGTTCCATCTGATACCTCTTTTTACACTAGAAGCAGAGAATTCTTTATTTAAATATTCCCCTTTTCGGGGCTCTGAGGAAAATCTATACGCGAAAATGAGCATGGTCAGGGCACCTTTTCGAGCAGGTTCCGCATCTTCCGCTTCATCTCCTCCAGTTCCTTGCTGAGCTTGAAGCAGGTCTTCAACAATATGGTGTTCTCTTCCTTCAGCTGCCGGATCTGAGAATCCTTGTCCTTCATGCCCTAAGGGCTGCTTTCAGGATTTATATGTATTACCAGGATATGCCATGACCGAGCCGCATGGCTCGGTCAGGAGGGAAAGAAAGTTTTGGCAATACCTTAACTAGCTATAATCCCGCCAGGTGTGCTTGCACTTGGTGCACTTGAGGAACTTGGTCTCAGGCTCGTCCCCTGCCCTTGTCTGGACTGTCCAGAAATGGGACTCCTTGTTCTTGCACTTCGGGCACTCCACCTCGGTCTTGGGCAAGGAATCCGTCTCGTCCCCTTCGACCACTTCGACCTTCTTCTGCTCCTCTATCTCTTCCTTTATCTCCATGTGCTCAGGCTTCCTGTTCTTGTAGCCGCACGAGCATGCCATTATTTTCTTGTCCCCGTCCTTTTTCGGTACGAGTATCGCTCCACATTTCGGACAAAACATCAGAACCACCCTATTATGAATTTTATCATTTCCACGAACATTATCTTGACCCATCCTAACCAGGGCACTCTCAGCACTGCCTTGCCTATTATCCTGTCTTCCGTGATCCCGTTCTCGTTCAGGATGCCTGAGGTTATCGAGTCCGGGTTGTTGTCCCCCTTGGTCTGGAACAGGTAATGGTCGTTGAACCAGGTCTTCTTGACCACGCGATGGATTATGGGGTCAGGCCTTCCGCTCCTGAACACGATCACGTCCCCTATGACGAGCCGCTCAGGCTTGGCTCCGAACAGGATTATTATGTCACCCTTGTTGAAGCCGTTCTTCATCGAGAACCGCCTGAAGGTCTCCCTTGAGACAGCATGCTCCTTGTACCAGCCCTCCTGGGTGCAAGCTCCGAAGCTGCACGAAGCTGGTTCCGCCCACCATTTGTCGAAGCCGCCTGGGTGCTCCATGCTGCCCGACACCACGGCCACTATGGGGTGCGTCGTGCCGAAGGCCAGGCCGATGCCAGGGTAGACGATGAACTTGATGAGCACGAACGCCAGGATGATGTTGGCGATCCAGCTCCAGACGGAGTTGTCATGCCAGATGAAGTACCATATCTTGCCCCCGGTCGTGGTCGGCTTCTTGGGCCTTTTCTTCCGTTTACTCAGCATGAAACTGGAATCTTGGCTCTTGACTTAAAAATGTTTGGTTTTAAGGCTCTGATGGAAATATTTGGTGGAAAATGATTATTAACTATACCTTTTCACAAACTATATAAAACACCCCTCAGCCATTAGTATACCATGCACAACGGCTACTTCGAGGCCATACTCCAGCTCAGGGACCAGCCAGAGCAGATTATGGCCATAGTGGACGCATTCCTAGGGCAGAAGAATATCCAGGTTGCGAAGGAGGTCAAGCATAAGAACGGCGTTGACCTTTACCTCAGCCACCAGCATGCTGCACAGCGCCTTGGCAATCTTCTCAAGCAGCATGGCGCCCAGATAACAGTCTCGAAGAAGATACACACAAGGGACAGGCAGCGGTCGAAGGACGTCTATAGGGTCACTATCCTGGCGAGGTTCCCTAATTTCATGGTCGGCGACGTCATAGATGCAGGGGACAAGGTGGTCAGGGTCACCAAGATATCCAAGAGGCTCTCTGGAATAGACCTCGCGACCGGCAAGAGGGTCTCCCTCGCAGTAGAAGGCAAGCCCTTGGAGAAGCTGAAGACACGGGTTATAGCCACCAGCCCGGAGCTGATGATCCTTGACCCAGAGACCTATCAGCCCGAGACTCTCATAGCGAGGGCGAAGCTGAAGAGCGGTGAGAAGGTGACGGTTGTGAAGCATCACAATGCCTATTATCTCCTGGCCTGACGGTAGTCGTCCACTATCTTGCTGATATACTTGCTTTTCGATATCTCGTCATCTATCTTCTTCCTGTCCACCAGGGCGAAATGCCTTGATTCCATCACGACCGCCTGCCTGGATATGAAATGGAGCTTTCCTGCTATCGGTTTCGGAGGCCTCTGGCCGCACAGCACCACATGGCCCTTCAGCTTTTCCACGACCCTGTCGCTGTATTCCTTGCATGAATCAACGACGATGACATCGCCTGGCCTTATCTTGAGCATCTTGGCCTTGCTGTCGAACTCATCGCTGCCGAGGTTCTTCAGCCTCTTGGCAACAGGCATCTCGGACAGCATCCTGTTCAGGTCGGTGATCTCCTGCTCCAGGTAGCTTTTCTGCACCTCGCCTAGTTCCAATTGCTTGTTGAGCCTAAGGATCCTTTCTTCCTTGAACACCATCCTTTCGCCGGTATCCTTCTCGATGACCTTGAGCCTGGGCTTGGTGTTCTCGAGGGTGAAGATCCTCTTCTTGAGCAGGTGCACCTCCCTGAGCGAGAGCCGCAGCCTGTTCAGCAGGCTCTCGAAGGCAGTCTTCGTGAACTCCTCCTTCTTGATGATCTTCTCGGCTTCCTTGACATGCTTCTCCACCGGCGTTGTCAGTATCTCTATGGCCGTGATTATGTTCAGCCCGGTGTCCTGCAGGAGGAAAAGCAATAATTGCCCTTCCGTTACCTGGTCGACATGGCGGCTCGCCTTCCTCACCTTCTTGATGAGCGGCAGCAGCTCCCGATAGGCTAATTTTGCAGAAGCGATAGCGTCGCTCTCATGCGAGTTCCTGCCCTTGCCCATGCCTCTCTTCTCTTCCAGTGTGAGGTCGTTCCGAGGAGAGATCACCCGGCTTCCGAGCTTTGTCGCCACTTTCCTGACAAAGGCAGGCACCTTCCTCTTGTCAGTCCCGACAGCGATGACCCTGCCATGCTTGGTGACGTCCCTTATCAGCTCTCCAAGGGGGTATTCTTTCTTGGACCAGACAGCTATCTTCCTGCCTTCAAGGTCCAGCAGGCACCCTCCGACAGTCGTACCAGGGTCCACCCCGAGAATGTACAGTTCCGTGTTGTTCACCGAAGTTGTTGAGTCAGATAATAAAATGCAGGACTATATATATTTATTTGGTTTGCTCTGCCTTGGTCCTATCTATGTAAAATTTCAAGAATGCTATAGCAGCAGCTTCATTTTCAAGGAAGACCAAGGTGTTGCCATCCTCCTCAGTGGATTCGATATGGCTGTCGTTCTCAGGATCAAATAGGGTGGGGGGCAGGGTGTCGTCCAGAGAAGTGGAATAAGCGGGAATGCCGTGTTCTAATCCGAGCATTTTCCCTAACTCACTATGCCTCATCCTAAACCTTAGGCAGCAAGGCCCCACTCCATTAGAATGCCGTAAGAAATAATCGTTCCCGACCGAGTAGGATACTCCCAACTCATTCCTGAGCTCGCGGTCGACCTTCTCCAATTTCAGCTCCTCCCCTCTCAGGAACTCATTCATGTGCCAGCATGCAGAATGGAGGTCATGATATTTGTCAGCAGCATCGATAGCCTCTCTGGCCCGTTTAACCACTCCAAGCTTCTCCACATTCGCCACGTATTGGTCTAATGAATCCATTTTGGTATCACTTGGGAGTCATTATATTGTATTTAAGCCTTTCCCTCTTCTTTATGAGACATGTATTCATCCACCCTCACCTTCAGCCTGTAGTTGGCATCCAGCAGCGCCCTCTTCACATGCCCGGCCGAGGGATTCATGCCCACATCATCGATCCTGACAGGGTCGATATCAAGGAATTCTTGTTTGGTAAGATACCTGCCCATCCTGTACTGCATCAGCGACTTGCTCACCCACAGCTCCATCTTGAGCGTAGCCTTCAGGTCGCTCGGCCTCTCAACCATGGTCTCCTGCCTCTCTGTATCGCCCAGGGCCTTGTTGAGCGAGACCATGCATATCATCTCCTTGATGA
Source organism: Nanobdellota archaeon (assembly GCA_018816705.1). GTDB lineage: Archaea > Nanobdellota > Nanobdellia > Woesearchaeales > JAHIVG01 > JAHIVG01. Next base: position 8,791 of record JAHIVG010000030.1, on the reverse strand, counting down.
GCTTGTTGCGTACATAATCCTTTTCTGACACGACCGGGACATATGTCCCTTCCCCATGTATCATCTTGAAGCTCCGGGGCAGCACATGCCCGTAGTCCCCCCCATAGGTCTTCAAGGCTGTTGATGGCAATAATATTAAAGACGGGGGTAGCCCATCCGGAGCATTTTTCTTCTGTCCTGCGATCGCATCGTATGTCTCTCTCGTGATTTCATCGACTGACAGGATGAGGTCCCTGTCATCGCTCTTCCCGTACAGGCTCGAGCCGAACTCAAAGATCCTGTCCAAGCCTTGGCCGAGAAGCCCGGAGAAGAAATCAGCCAGCCCATTGGACCCGGTCGGTTCGACCCTCTCAACACCGCAGTACCCACCCACATATCTCTGGAGGAAAGATATCGCGAGCATCTTCAATGAGTAGACAAGGTCCAGCGGGTCCTGCCTGTCAGCCCAGTCTTCCTGGACCTCGCAGTCCTCTCCCACTGCCGCATACATCCTCTGCAGGTTCCTTATCTTCCTGCGCAGGAAATTGGGTGTGATGCTGCCCTTGAATGCATGATTATCCATTGTGCATACGACATAGGAAGCCAATGCCTTGGCCTGCTCTTCAAGATTCTCTCCGTTCACATCAAAATCCGTGCCCAGCCTCTCATTTATCTTGATAACCGTAAGCGGCGAGGCCTCACCTAGCAGCCTGATCTGCGAAGGAGACCATACTTCGGCATCCTTAGATGAATCATGTATCTCTTCCAGCGTTTTCCTGTCATAATCTTGCACGACTACTTGCTTGGTCATGCTGGCAACGATACAATCACCATATATAAATGTTACCATTTAATAATAATAAAAATTAGGAAAAAACCTCGCCAAGGGCTGGATAGGAATCTTATTTTTTGACTGTGCAAACATTTAAAAATCCCGCTAGCGATTGTTCTTATAAGCATGCATGTAAAAAAGAGATATCTGGGTTTGGCAGCTCTGGCTTTGCTCACTGCTGCCATTCTCCTTCTAGTATTATTGCCTGAGGAAGAAACGCCGGTAGGAAAGAGGATTCTCGGGCCTGGCCAGGTAATTCTGAACGAGCCTCAGGACTCTTTTGAGACTTCCGCGAACGATATCGAGTTTCTCTGCCAGGTGACTCCCGACTTCAACGCGATAGAGCTCTCCCTCTGGACAGACATCTCTGGAGCTTGGCGTAAGGAATATGCGGTCTATCAGGAAGATACGCTTTCTTTTGAGATTGAGGATATCCCTCTCGGATCATACAACTGGAATTGCAGGGCAACTAATGCTCTGGATGAAGAGATAGCGTATGATTCAGATTTCACCTTCACCAGGATCGATAAGCACACTGACATCCGCGACGACATGGTCATCCTGGTGGACGGCGAGCCGTTCTTCCCGATCGGGATGTTCGGGCTGACGTTCAGTTATATTGACACTAACGGTGTGCAACGAGAGCAGTATGGATTCAGGGATGATCCCTATGCCGAGCTGGAAGATGCCGGTTTCAATTTCATCACAATATACGACCAGGACTTCTATTGCAGGCGGGACTTCTACCCCCTGGTTACAGAAGGGGCGCCTTACTGCTCTGCTCAGGGCATCCCGACCATCCCTGATGGTTGCACTTCCCTCTATGATGATGCTGAAGACCATGGCATAAAGGTCATGGGCGGCAGGCAGGCCTTTGTGGATGATGACACGACATGGACAGACCAGACCCTTCAATGTGCAGACAGCCGGCCGTCTTTCCTTGGCATCCATGTGGATGAGCCGGCATGGAGGTACAGGACCGAGGTTGATGAGACTATCGAATTTTATTTGCATGATATGCCTCTCGAGGACATGATCACGAGATACGATCACATCAAGCAGCAGGATCCGGAAGCGCTCGTGTGGTTCAGCTATCCGTCATCTGTCCTGTTGAACCACGGCGTAGGCACTCCGGTGCATGACCTGGACCTATGGATAGAGCGCACCCAGCAATATTCGCAGGCAGCGGACATCGTGAGTGTCCATATCTATCCGGTCCCATTCAATTATTGCCGTCCGGACAGCGTCTGGTGCGTGTTCGATGACATCTATCTCGATGTGTATGGTGATGCCGTCGACGTTTTGAAAGAGCAGGTCGTCAACAACCAGAAGCCGGTGTGGATGGTTGTCCAGCATCATGTCGATTCAACATGGCAAGGACCCACCTTCGGGGAGAAGAGGTTCCTCAGCTACCTCTCGGTAATCCACGGGGCCACAGGATTAATATTCTATACGTGGGGTGTCGATTATAATGTCGGATATGGCGATGCACGTTCTGAGTCTTTCTGGGCCGATACAAAGGCCTTGGGGCAGGAACTCAGTGATTTCACCCCGGTCCTGATATCGCCGACAGTTGACGTGACCGTTACGACAACGAATCGTATTGACACGGTTGTTAAGGAGTATCGGGGCAAGAAATATCTGATTGCGGCCTGCAAAGGCTGGAGTGCGTGCGACGCCACATTTGATGTATCCGATATATGGCCTGGAGAGACCTCAGCTACCGTAAGATATGAAGACAGGACGATACCGATCGTAGCTGGACAGTTCACAGACCACTTCGGTACCTACGGAGTCCACATATATACCTCGGATGTCTTCCCGCCTGATGCTGTCTCAGCCCTTGCTGCTGTGAGCAGTGAGGATTATATCACCTGGTCGTGGACCAATCCTGTTGATACAGACTTCGACAGGGTCGAGATTTGGTTCGACGGAGCATTCCATACAAGCACCTCTGAAGAGACCGTAACTTTCACCGATTTGGCGCCCGATACCGCCCATGAGATATGGCTAAGGACCGTGGATCAGGAGGGTAACTGGGGGGAGAAGCTTTCAGACAGTGCAAACACGATGTCAGCTCCCGAACCCACAGGCGTTGTCACCCTGAACACGCCAGCGTCGGGCACAGTTACCGACGACCGCGAGATCGAGTTCAGCTGCGAGGCCTCGACCGATTTCGCAGCGCAGAGCATAGCACTCTACACAGACATCACCGGTGAATGGGCTGAAGCAGCATCTGTCATCGGTTCAGAGCTGACATACACTTACCAAGGAATCTTTGCTGGAGACTACACCTGGAACTGCGTCGTCACAGACGCAGACGAGAATACGATAACTCATGAGACTGATTATGCTTTCACCAGGAATTCCAGGACTCATTTTGATCATATAAAGGTTTTTGACGTCTTATACAATACTGACTGGAATCCTGATGAGCAGGCAGAGATTGCTTCCAGACATGACATGTTCATCGGCAACATCAATAATCCGATAGTCTTTCAGGCAAATCCGGATTTCAAACTATTGATATACAGCGGCATGAACAGCCTACAACTTACCTCTATGAGCGAGGACTGCCCGGAATGGGCGATATGCATCCCTGATTTTGCTTTGGAAAACGGTTATGACGAGGAGGACTTCTACCTGCATTACAAGGAGGATGTCGACCTGCATTATACTGAACAACAGACAGATGACGAGATAATTATCACCATCCTGGGATGGGATGAGAGCTGCTCGCCGGACTGCGTTCCTGATATCTCGAATGCCGTGGACATCTCTGAGAGCAGAGTCCCCGCTTTATGGAACCAGGAATGGCGGTTGCTGTCGCATATCGGAGAAGCGCCCAGGGAATACAGGATGGCCCAGATATTGGACGGCCTGAGGACGAGGATATCCGGCCACCAGATCAACGGCATCTTCTTGGATTCAGCAGCATTCACCGATGAGATCATCGACATATTGCAGTTTGACAAGACAATCGAATATTATGGTGAGACGAATGATTATGACCACCCCTATCATGAGGACAAGTATGCCTTCTGCCAGTGGTTGATCGAAGAATCATCTGTAAGGCTTGGTGAACCTACAGAAGTCATCGCGAACATCATGGCTGCATGGTATGCAACTTCGCATGGGACGAGCGGACCCAGGGTCCAGCAACTATACGATTTTTACCTGGTGGAGAATGCCTGGTCCTGGGACAATCCAACGCATTATCATGATTTGATGTGGCCGATGTTGGTCCAGATAAAAGAAGAGGTCGACAACGGAAAGAAAGTCATATGGACATTCAATGCCAGATCAGAGACCGAGAGACCTACGATGTGGGCGCTTGCCATGTATTACCTTTTCAATCATCCTGATAACACCTATTTTTGGACCAAGAGAGGGCAGCCTGAGGATGACCTCGACTTCATGTGGTTCGATGCGATTGCGTATGACATCGGACAGCCCACGGGTGAGCTTTACGAGTTCGCCACCGGTGTGGACCCTTCCAGCACGACCGGTAGGGCCTATCATATCTATGCGAGGGAGTTTGAGAATGCCCTGGTGATGGTCAAGCCGAGGGTGAAAGACTCGTCGATCGCTTCGGATTCACAGACAACCCACGCCCTTCCAGGAGTGTTCATGAGGTTGGACAGCGACGGCACGTTTGGAGATCCCATCAATGAGATAACCTTGATGAACAACGAGGGAGTGGTGCTGATCAAGGCTGGTGAGGACACCACCCCGCCAGGACCCGTTACCGGATTGGCTGTCGAAGACTTCGGCCATGATTTCATCCATTGGTCATGGACCAATCCCGCTGATGTCGACTTCGACCACGTCGAGATTTCCCTGGATGATGTCTTCTACAGCGACGTTACGAACACGGACGTAGAGGTCACCGGCCTTGAAGAGAACACTGAGTACACCATCGGAGCCCTTACCTATGACCTTTCCGACAATTCCGGGGAATGGGTATACGATACCTGGAGCACTCTCATGAACGATTCAAGGATCATTGAAGTCGATAGTAGGGCTGTCACTTATGCATTCTATTTCATCAACCTCACCACTGCAGGCCTGACTGATGCCAGCCTCCGTGTCTGGGATTTGTCTTTAGATTATGACCATCTTTTTGAAGATAACATAATCTCCGATTATCATGAATTCTTCGTGCAGGACCTTGCTATGAACACTGATTATTCTTTCACGTTCAGGCTGATGGATGACGATGATCAGGATGTCATTTCGCCTGAGTACGGCTTCAACTCGGGGTCTGACATCATCGGCTACGTGCCGGGCTCGGGCATGCAGATCAATGACGTCGCTGTGAACGGCGATGATGTGGTCATCCGGTATCCCCTCGTGACTGAAGGCGAAGGGGAGCATCAGGTCATGATGGCTATTCCAGAAGGATGGACAGATACATTTGACCACGAGCTGCTGCAGGATTCTGTGCCAGAAGACATCACAGTCAATGGGGATAACCTAATATTCACGGCAGATTTCAGTTCTGAGCTGGCCCTCCAGTTCAAGGTGGCCTCTCCTGGCATGTTGGTCATCGATGAGGTCGATGGAGGCGTATCTTACATAAAGGAGATCTCTGTGGTTTCACCCAACCATTTTACTGACGTCTCTGTCAATGTCTCTGTCTCCGAGGATTACCCTTATTACTTGATATATTGGTTCAACGGCTCAGCATTCGTGGTGATGAACCCCTTATATCATATCAGTCAATCCCCTGGTTTCCTGTACTTCTCAGGGTTCAATACCTCTGACCAGGATTTCAAGCTCGAGGGCTCTGACACCTGTGATTACGATTGGGACTGCACTCCTTGGTCTCAGGGGAACTGCGGTACAAGGACATGCACCTGCGACTGTAGCAAGGACTCCGGCTGCGGTTCCAAGCCAGCTGAATCCGTCGATTGCCAAAGCCCTGATGGCGGCGGTGGGGGAGGTGGAGGCGGTGGCGGTGGTGGTGGCAGCCAAGCGCCTCAGAACGATACCTGCCAGGAGGACTGGCTATGCTCTGAATGGTCTGAGTGCGACGGCGCATGGCAGACCCGCTCGTGCACGGACGAGAACGGCTGCAGCACTTTCGACCTGCGGCCTGAACTGTCGAGGCCCTGCGTGCCTGAAGACGGAGATGGGCCGGATGGTGACATCAATGACACTGACGAGAATGTGACAGAGATACCGGGACCCACGACCGGACCTGATGCTCAGCAAGGTTTTATTTGGGAGTCATGGATGACCTTCAGCATAATCCTCGTCGTCATAGCGACAGGGTTCGTGCTCAGCATGGTCCATTTCGTCCAGTCGAGGGGCGGAAAAAAAGGGAAAAAGGCTTATTGGCACGGCCACCTGAAGGATTACATCACAGCGATGAAGGAAGAAGGCCACGATGACAAGGAGATCATCCGTTCCCTCAGGGAGAAAGGCTGGCACGACGACCAGTTTGGGGAGTTCTTTAAGCGATAGTCGCCTGGCATCAATGACCATACAAGTCCCATATCGCTTCCACCCTACACTCCCACCCGCCCTGTGAGATGTGATGCGAGTCGAGGAGCATTATGTGCATCACTGCTAAATTATATATACTCCTACTGCATTCATCATCACCATGATATCAATTGACGGCTCTCATGGGGAGGGTGGCGGACAGGTCATCAGGACCGCACTGGCCCTCTCAGCCCTGACAGGGCAGCCCTTCAAGGCCTTCGACATCCGTGCCAAACGGCGACAGCCAGGGCTCAAGGCCCAGCACCTCAGCTGCATAAAGGCCCTGGAGAGGCTCTGCAGCGCCCAGGTTGTCGGGGCAGAGCTCGCAGCAACAGAATTCAGCTTCCGGCCTGGAGAGGTCAAGGGTAAGAACATCCCGATAGATATCGGCACCGCAGGCTCGGTGACGTTATTGCTCCAGTCATGCCTCCTCCCTACATTGTTCGCTGACGAGCCGACAAGGTTCAGGATCAAGGGCGGCACGGACACGAAGTGGGCCATGCCGATAGACTATTTCAGTAATGTCTTCCTTCCCCATATCAGGCGCTTCGCCGAGTTCGAGTTCAGCCTCGAGCGCCGCGGCTACTATCCCAAGGGCGGCGGCAGCATCGACCTGAAGGTGAGACCGATACACAGGCTTAGCCAATTCCCCTCTTTCACTGAGCTGGTCCGCCACCTGAGGTCAGGGCCAGGATTCATCTCCCAGGATTACGAGGTGCAGCTGGTCAAGGGCATGAGCCATGCATCCTCGGACCTGCAGAAGGCCTCAGTGGCCGATAGGCAGGCACGCGCAGCGAAGCTCCGCCTCGGCGGTATAGACGCACCAAAAGAGATATCTGTCGGGTATTACGACTCATCATCAACAGGCTCAGGGCTTACATTATGGGCGTTGTGCTCGGTGAAGGGGGATGATGTCGACATGATGAAACCGATAGTCTTCGGCTCCGACACCCTCGGGGAACGCGGAAAGCGTGCTGAAATGGTCGGAGAACAGGCAGCTGACGGCCTGCTCAAGGTGATATCCGGCAATGCGACCGCTGACAGCCATCTCGCGGACAATCTCATACCGCTCCTGGCAGTTGCAGGGGGCAGCATCACAGTCTCAGAGATCACTGATCATACCAGGACCAATATCTGGGTGTGTGAGAAGTTCCTTCCTGTAAGATTCAGGATAGAGGGGAACAGGATCTCTTGCTAGCCCATGGCTGCAAGCTCGATGTCTGCTTTCAGTTCCATCAGTTCGTAGTTGAAGTGCTCCTTCTCCTCCTTGCCGAGGTTGAGCTCCTTCAGGAGCTTATGCGCCTCCACCAGTTTCTGCCTTGCAACACCTAAGTGCTTTCCTTGGTAGCTGTCCCTTATCTCCTTTATCAGCCTGTTGAGCTCGCCGGAGTAGGAATATTTGTCCATTGCAGGTGATTTTCCCAGGCCGTCATCGACCAATGAGGCATCCCAGCCGTTCTGGACGAGCATGTGCCTTATCTTCATGTCATCATAGCCGAGCTTCCTGACCTCGTTGATGTAGTTGGTGAGCTCCTTGGGCACATCTGCTGATTTTGTGCCTTCCATTTCCTTCATGATCTCTTTCATGTATTCCTGGAACTCGCCGTCCTCCAGCTCGCGCTCCTCTTCCTTGAGCTTCTCAACTTTCTTCGCGATGGTCTGCTCCTTCTTGTGGAGCTCTGCCTGCCACTGGCTGAGGGTCTTCTTGAGCTCGACCTTCTCCCTGAAATCCTTTTCCCTCAGGTTGAGCTGCTTCTCCTTCTGGTCGATCCTCTTCTCCACGGTCTTCAGCTTCGCCTCGTTGCGCTCCAGTTCCTTTATCTTCGTCATCAGGGACTTCTCCTTGTCAGACATGAGCTTGTCCGTGTCAGCCAGGAGCCCTTTCTGGTGTGCGGTCTCTGCTTTCAGCTTCTCGAGCTTGGCCTGCCATGATTCGATGTCCCTCTCCAATGTGTCAACACGTTTTTCCTTTGCGAGTATGTCCTGGTCCACCACCCGGGTGTACCTCTTCTTGGCTTCTGCCTTCTTCTTGTCGACATCCATCTGGACAGCGGATAGCTTTCTCTTCCATGTGTCGATGTCTGCCTGCAGCTTGTCGATGCGGTTCTCCTTGGCCAGCATGCGGCTGTCAAGCTTGATCTCAGTCCTTTTCTTCGCGTCTATCAGCCTCTTCTCAGCGTCCTTCTTGAGCTGGGCTATCTTCTTGGTCCAGGTGTCGACATCAGCCTGCAGCTCGTCCAGGCGTTTCTCTTTCCTCAACACCGCAGCGTCCTTGGCCTGCTTCCTCTTCGTTTCGAATGTTTGGATGTCTGCTTGCAGTTGGTCGAGCCTTTTTTCCTTGCTCAGCACTGCCGCGTCTTTGGCTTGTTTTCTCTTCTTTTGGAATGCTTGGATGTCTGCTTGCAGTTGGTCGAGCCTTTTTTCCTTGCTCAGCACTGCCGCGTCTTTGGCTTGTTTTCTCTTCTTTTGGAATGCTTGGATGTCTGCTTG
>JAHIVG010000029.1 GCA_018816705.1 Nanobdellota archaeon | reverse complement strand
TGCAGACCGGCTTCAACGTGAAGCCCTGGGACTTTGAGATGATAGTCGGCGTAGACGGCCACAACGGCAGCACCGCAACGAAGACATATTATTTCTATGTTGAGCTAGGGCCCTAAAGGTCATCAGGCAAAAGACAAACTGTTATTGGGGAGCCAAGATGCTAAGAATCAGGTGACTCACTTATGCTGATGCCCCTCATTATGCTCAGGCTTATGGGCCTCGTGCGGCTTATGCTCTGCATTGTGCTCGGGCTTATGGATCTCGTGCGGCTTATGCTCCGGCTTATGATACCTGTCGTGTTTCTTCTTCTTCCTCCTCGAGATGATTATCAGGATTATGAGTATGAGGATGATTATCAGCGGCAGCCATGACACGATGTCGAATGATTTTATGCCGAATTCCCCTTTCCAGTCCAGGATCTTGAACAAGGACTCGGGTTCCTCGCTGTAGTACGCCCTGACAAAGATCAGCGGGTTGTCGTCGATGTCCTCGTCGGTAAGGTCCACATCGATGTATGACCGGCCTTTCTCACCCTTCTTGAGATTCAGCACCTCGTCTGAAGCGAAAGACCGGGGGATGCCGTCCACCAGGAGGTCGATGACCTCGGAGGACATGTAGGCCTCGACAGGGCCGATGTTCCTGAAGATGACCTCGAAGCGGTCCTTCTTCTTGTCATAGACGACCTTCTCGATAGTGATGTCCGAGTCATCCTCCAGGTCTATGATTGAGACATTGAGAGTGGTGTCGATGGCCAGCTCCATCGAGTTCTTCGACTCACCGAAGAGCGTGAAGATATCAGCGATTATCGGCTCTGACCTGATGGGAGAGACACTATAAGAGACTGTCTTGGTAGTTAGGTCATCGATGAAGAGCGATTCCAGATCACCCACAACCTGGGTGTCCCCGCCCGCCTGGATCGTGTACGTCCCCTTGAAGTAGGTGGGCACCTCCTGCAAGTTGCGTACATTCACCTGTATCTGGTTGGTAAGCCTGTTGTACTGGATCGACTCGATGGCCAGGCCGAGATTGTAGACAGGAAGGAAGTATATGTCGAGGCCCTCCACAGTGTTGATCGGGCCTGTCGGATCGCGGGCGCTGCGGGCGAACTTGACAAAGGTCGATATGCCCAGGCTCCTACGGATTGTGGTGGCAGTGCCCACAAGGTCGTTGCCGACCAATACGCCGACCTCGATGTTGCTCGCCTTCACGTAATCGGCAATCACGGTGGGAACGGCCTGCTTGCCGATGAACAATACCGGGAACTCCCCACCTATGAGGTCCAGCTCAAGGAATTCGCCGTTGCTGAAAAGGACCTGCTTGGCATCATCTATCTCCTTATACCTCTTCACGATCTCGACGTTGTTGGCGAACCTATCCCCCCCTTCGTTGATTATCTCCATGTTATAATCGCTGAGGGCCTCCCTGACCTCCCTGTCTACCTGGCCATAGATTAATATGCTGTCCACCTGACGCTCGGCCAGGAAATCCGAGACCTCATCCAGGTTCCTCCGGTCAGCGAATATGACCCAGGAACGGGCACGAATGGCGTAAGACCCGACCGCAATGGAGTTGTACCCGTAAGTCGGGTCCAATACGATGAAATCGGTGAGGTTGGTCCTTCCGCCAAGCTCGAGGTTGATGTTGTCCATACGCTCCTCGTTCACCCTGACGTGGCCCTCGCTCGTCAGGCTGTTGGAAAAACCTATGACATAGGGCTGGTCTGAAGTGATGATGTTGATGATCGTCTGCCTATCAGTCCTCTTGAGGAGGACTGCCGCATGCCTCTCTGAAACGAGGAACATGGGCTGCTCGCCTGTCAGGAGGCCGTACATCATGACCGAGTAGACATCCTTCCAGTCACGGGCATTGGAGACAACAACTGCAGAAACATCAGCCGCCAGGCTGGAGAAGAGAAACAGACCCAATAATATTATGATAAACCGCCTTTTCAACTATGAATCCCTCTTTTGAGACAATCTCAGAGTCATTCCCAAAGGGATATTTAAATCTTGCCATTTTAGGATTCCGTAAAATCCCCAGTTCAGGAGCGGCCAAAGGACAATCTTTCCTCAAACCCAGCGTGAACGGCTCTGTAGAAAGTTAGATGCTTCCGATTTTGGCCGCCGTCCTGACGAACTCACTTTTTCCCGCCCTGCATAGGCGAGGCGGGAAAAAGTGACCCAAACCCTGGTTTTGGGGCGGCCAAAATGGATTTCTTTCTACAGAGCCAGCCTGAACGAAAGCTTTTTAAAGTAGCTAATGCCAGAAAGCATTGTTGTGTAGATAGTATAGTTTCCAAAAGAGGAGAAGCTAGACATGATTAGGTTAATTGTAGGTGGGCAAGCAGAGGTGTTACAGTGAGAGTGCTGATGTTCGGCTGGGAGTTCCCCCCGCAGAGCAGCGGAGGCCTAGGCACAGCATGCTTCGGACTCACAAAAGGCCTTCACGGCAAGGCTGATGTAACCTTCGTCCTCCCCCACATGTGCGACCATGA
>JAHIVG010000028.1 GCA_018816705.1 Nanobdellota archaeon | reverse complement strand
GGAACCCGGTCAGCTCCATCCGGCCATTGTTGCTTCCTCGTCCCTGGCAGGATTCCCAAAACCCTTAAATACCCAACCTTGTTATTTTCCTTCCTTGCCCCTGTAGTCTAGTCGGATAGGACACAAGATTGCGGCAGAGTTGCAGATATGCACTATTGCAGAAATCTTGAAACCCGGGTTCAAAGTCAAGGATGAAAATCCCGGCGGGGGCAGATTTATTTCTTCCTTTCCTTCAGCCATGCATCGAACTGCTTCACGTTGTCGAACCAGACCTTGTAGGGCTTGTCATCGCCGTTTATCTCGCATTCCTCTGCGTCATGCTCGCGACAGACCTTAGGCCGGTCCTTATACATCATGCACTTGCTGTCCTTGAGGAAGCTACAGGGAGTCTTGACCTCGAGCATCCAGTCATTGTCAAGGTCTAGGTAGACAGAGCACTTCTCATGCAGCAAGAACCAGCGTATCTCATCAATGTCAGCCTCATGGTCAGGAGCCTCAATCTTCACAGAGATGTATCGGCAGCAGTCAGCGTCGCATCCATGGCAGAGGTTCATTTTGGGAATCGTCAAAGAGGGGGTATATAAATGTTGCTGAATGATACCTACTGCTATCACTACTAAATAGTAACCTTTATATAGTAGTAAATAATCCTCTTGCCTTATGAAACCAGAAGATATGGATCTGGAAGAAAGGTGCTTCATGTTAGCGATGACGGAAAGTCACGTCCCTCTAGAGCCAGAGCCATTTGATAGGCCAAGCTATAACCTCGGACAGGATACACGTCTTCTTCGACGTAGGTATAATATGGCTAAAGAGCGGATTCAATTGGTATTGAATACTTCCAGTGTCCGTGGGGATTCACCGAGATATGAAAAAACCGTTACGGGAAATCAGATGAGTATCAATGATGATTTGAGAATACTGAAGGGTCTCTATGGTGAATTCCTTCATATAAAAGAACAGGTGCCGGGATACAAAGAGATCAGGATGATCGATCAAGATCTGAAAGACATACTTGTCCAGGCTGTCGCTGACGCCCGGAAGAAAGGGTATGAAGTCGAAGATATCAATATTGAAGAAATCGAAGCCGAGAAGAGGTATGAGCCTGATGCGGATGTGCCAAAGCCAGGAGAAATCCTTCATAGGTTCAAATACAACTTTTCTGGAGGCTCAAGCGGGGAAGTGCTGGTCAAGGAACCTACTATTGAGGCCATAGCATCGGCCATGATTAGGTCTCGTCAGGCAAGCTCAAGGTCATCGCAGGTTGGAGGGGCCACCCATCTGCCCCCAGATGACCAAGCCTCATTGGCAAGGACTCTCAGGAAGATGGGTGCGATCAGCCTCAAACCCTATGTACATCAGATATCCGAAATGACCAGGGGCCCTGACTTCATGGAATTACCAGAATATTTGGACAATAGGATTTAAGGTCTCGTGAACAGTATCCTCTTCTCGGCGGCATAAAGCCCCATGGCAGTCATCTGGTCGAACTGCTCCTTTGTAAGGGTGAGGTCTGATACGGTGAAGCCGTGCTTCTCCTTGTACTCCCCGAGCAATTCCTTCACCGCTTGAGGGTTGATCCTATCACCTATCAGCATTATGTTCGCCCTGTTCTTGGCAGCCTTGCCATGGAGGATTATTTGTGTGACCCCTTCGATGGTCGAGGCCTGCTTGACGAAATCCGCCAGGATCTGGCGCTCCTGCTGCAGGAAGGCGGTCAGGAACTGGAAATTCTCATCCAGGTTAGGCCGGTAGAGCTTCATCCTGGCAACTTCATCAACAAGGACCAGCTCAAGGCTGATAAGCTGCCTGAGAATCCTCAAAGCGGTCGCTGGGGCGAGTCTAGCCCCCTTCGAAAGTTCGTTCAGATACCAGGTCTTCTCGGGCTCCTGGAAGAACTGCTGGAGCAGGGCTATCTTCTTGTGGTCAAAAAGACTGTTGAGCACCTCCCAACGTTCCATCCACTAGCCAGAGCAGCTTTCATATATAAACATTTTCATTTTTGAAAACACATTTCAAATTTGAAATGTGCAATTTTATACATATTTTTTAAAAAAAGTTCATAATAACATCATTTATTTTGAGAAAAAAAGTAGTCCTCAACTTGGGCCAATGTCGAAGCATCTTTAGGCGAGCGGTCATCCCTGACCTGGATCACCCTGGGGAAACGCAAGGCAAACCCTGATGAATATGTGGGTGATTTCTGGATCTCATCATACATCACTTCGACCACGACCTTCGGCTTAACAATAACCTCCCTACCGGATTCCTTCAGGATATGAGGCCTGAGCATCTCTGTGAGCTGACCGAAGGTCAGGCCCTGCTCCTCAAGCTCCTTAATACCTGTGCCGACCTTGCCTACCTCCAGGAAGTCCCCGTTCTCATCCACGCAAGCCAAGGTGAAGCTGGTGAGCCATTTTGCCCTCTTGCCTTCGCCCCACTCAGCCCCCACTATGACCAGATCCAGGGAGTCCATCACCGGCTTGAGCTTGACCATATAGCCTACACGCGAGCCAGGCTTGTACACGGCATCGAGCTTCTTCAGCATCAAGCCCTCATTCCCTGCAGAGAGAGCCTTCTTGTAGAAGGCAGACATCTCTTCGATACTCTTAGTGACTATATTCTCAGCAACACGGATCCTCTTCTTCACTGCTGAAACATTCTTCTCGATCATTGCCCTCCGCTCTGAAAACGGGAGGTCTATCATGCTCTTGCCGTTGAAATAGAGGACATCGAACACGTTGAGCTCTACCGGCAGCCTTGACGCCAGCTCTTCAATGTCATACTTGCGCTTGATGCGCTGGGAGATGTTCTGAAAAGGCAAGTACTTGCCTGTCTTGGAATCATAACCTACAGCCTCTGAGTCTAGTATGAAGCTGTCGCCCTTCACATGCTTCCTTATCGAGTCCACAACATCAGGGAACTGCTTGGTCACGTCTTCCAGGCGGCGGGTGAACAAGGTTATCTTGCTGTCTTTCTTATGCACCTGCATCCTGAATCCGTCGTACTTGAACTCTGCCTCAGCAGGGCTTCCCACCCTGTCAAAGCCTTCTTCTATCTTGGATACCTTCGGGGCGAGCATGACCTTCAGCGGCTTACCAGGAGAGATAGATACCTGACCAAGGCCCTTCAGGCCTTTCTTCTTAGCCAGCAAGGCGACCTCGCCGAAGTCATTCGTGACATCATAGGCATGCTGTATCTTTGCTACTGCCTCAGACAGCTCTTTCCTCTTTGCCTGGTCGTCTGACTTCAGGCCTTCCATGTCCTCGGCGAAGAAGGCCCAGGCTATAGCGTCCCTGAGAGAGCCCTCCCCTACCCCTAGGCGGAGATCTCCGAGCACTGTGCGCGTGATGTATTTTGCCTCAAGAGGGGTCGCGCAGGTGAGCATCTCAGCTATAAGCTTCAGCTTCATGTCCACAGAGCGAAAGCCTTCTAGCGTAGCGATCTTCCTCAGATTTGAGACTACCTTCTCGACAGTGAGGTGCTGCTGCACCAAGGAGAGCTGCCTCCGGCTCTTGAGGAGCTGCTCAGCTACGCCTCCAAGGTCGCCTGTCTTGGCCCACATATTCTCCACCTTGCTCTTCGAGTTCCCTGTTGAGAGCTCAATGGCTTTCACGACAAGCTTGGATGCAACCCCTAGTTCGGTCTGGTCCCAGGCCGGGAATAGCCTCCCCTGCACGAGAAGAGTGATGACCTCCAGGGAATCCGCAGGAGTATCCTTCAGGAGCTTGGCAATGTGATAGGTCTTCTCAAGCCTCTTCGTCGTCGAGTCGAGTTCCTCATAGACCTGGACAAGGGAGATGTATTTCAACTGCGTTCACAAAAACTTAAATATGAGTGGTCATATAAATTGTTTTGCATAGTTGCACAATCATGAAAAAGAGGCCACCATGGACGTCTTCGAATGCATGAGGGACAGGAGATCCATACGCTCCTACAGAGACATACCGGTAGAATGGGAGCTTGTGTGCAGGATCATCAGGGCTGGCAAGGCCGCTCCCTGTGCAGGCAACCAGCAGAACTGGAAATTCATAGTAGTCCTTGACAAGGCCAAGAGGGCCGCAATCTCTGAGACCTGCCTCCAGCAGTACTGGATGCAGACAGCGCCAGTGCACATAGTCGTGATAGGGGAACCGCAGAAGGCCAAGCAGTACTACGGCGTCCGCGGAGAGAGGCTGTACACGATCCAGAGCTGCGCAGCAGCAATACAGAACATGCTTCTCGCAGCCCATGCTCTAGGGCTCGGAGGGTGCTGGATAGGCGCATTCGATGAGGACATGCTGAAGAAGGCAGTGGGCATCCCTGACTATGTAAGGCCCCAGGCCGTCGTAACGTTAGGGCATCCTGCTGAGAAGCCGCCTGAGCCCTGGGAATACAGGCTGTATGACATAACCCACCTCGACAAGTGGGACCGTAAGGTGAAGGATGTCAACTGGATCGTTAAGGACTTCAGCGTGACGATGAATAAAAAGGCCAAGGAAGGAGCTGACAGGCTTGTCGAGCATGGAAAGAAGGCAGTGGACTCGGGAAGAAAGTTGGTCAGCGACGCCACGCAGAGGCTGAAACCCAAGCAATGATATTTTTAGTATACCCTTTTCCATACCCAGATATCAATTTGCATACAATGTAAACTATATTTTAAATAAACGAAATACTTAAATACAAGTACAGCAATGGGTATATATAAACAAACTAAAGGCGGTTGGCGGATTTTACGAAGGAAAGAATCCCGTTGGCAAAAGGAAGCCTTTAAGGCCTTTTTTTTCACACGAAAAGGCCATGCATTTGATGTATCTGTTTGGCGGCAGATAAGGTCAAATGTGTTCTGAAATAGGACAACGGCTACAAGGACTTCAAGATTTTTGTAGTTAAAAGAATGTGATCCGACGATCATATTCGACCATACATGTTCCACATGATCAGGAAAGACTAAAGATCAAGAGAGACTAAAAGGAGGGTGACAAGATGGATTTTATCGTTAAAAACGCACTGCGACAAGCTGAAGAGCAAGAGAAAGAACTCGAGGACATTGATGCCAACCAAGCATGCATCAAGGTCATCGGTGTAGGGGGGGCAGGCAACAACATGGTCTCTTGGCTCTACAAGAAAGGAGTCAAAGGAGCAGAAATCATTGCGTGCAACACTGACACACAACATCTCAAAATAACTGATGCTGACAAGAAGGTCCTGCTGGGCAAGACGCTCACGCGCGGACTCGGCTGCGGAGGGTTCCCTGAAAGGGGCGCCGAATCAGCCAAGGAGAGCCTTCAGCAGATCAAGGAATCGCTCTGCGGTTCCGACATGGTCTTCGTATGCGGGGGTATGGGAGGCGGAACCGGAACCGGCGCCGCTCCAATAGTAGCAAGCGTAGCGAAAGACATTGGAGCAATAGTGATAGGAACAGTTACAATGCCGTTCAAGATTGAACGTGCAAGGGTAGACAAGGCGGAATTTGGGCTGCAGCAGCTCAGGCAGGTTTCTGACACAGTAATCGTCATAGACAACAATCGCCTGGTAAGCATTGCTGGGAACCTGCCACTGCAGCAAGCCTTTGCAGTAGCGAACGAGCTTATAGCGACCATGATAAAAGGGATAGTAGAGACTATCGCAATACCCAGCTTAGTCAACCTTGATTACGCAGACGTGAAAGCGATAATGACCAACGGCGGCGTCGCCGCAATCGGCGTAGGCGCATCAGACACCAACAACAGGGTAGACGAGGCAGTGAAAGGCGCCCTCTCAAACCCTCTGCTAGACATCAACTACGAAGGAGCCACCGGCGCACTGATACACATATCCGGCGGGACTGACCTGACTTTGGATGAGATAAACCGGGTCGGTGAGCTCGTGACAGAGAGCCTGGATGACGATGCGAATGTCATCTGGGGGGCAAGGGTCTCAGACGACATGAAAGGCAGGCTCACAGTGATGACGATCATAACCGGCGTAAAATCTCCGTGGATACTGGGCAAACAGGACCATAAGAGGAGATCTGCATCCGAGATGCAGGTCATGACAGACGAACTAGGCATAGAAATCATCAGGTAAGCTGCCTGATCACGCTCACCCCTTTAGTCTTTGTGTGAAGCGTCTTCTTGCCTTCATTTTGTATCACCCCCAACCCATAAAATGAAGGCGCCTTCCCCCATCTTGGGGGATTTTTTTATTTTTGATTCTCAAGAGGTCAAATTTTATATACTTGGCAGAATTACCTTTATAGCATGGCGTTCGAGGAGGCCGCAGAAGCATTCCAGAGTTTCTTAGATGAAAATATAGGGATGGCGTATGATATCCTAAGGCTCGTTCCAGGATTGACCGAACACACTGATTCCGACGACGTCGTGGTCCTCTATCACCTGCTGAAAGGCGCCGGCGAGAAAGGAAGAGCGGAGAGAGTCGCCAGCATATTCAACAGTCAATACGGCTATCCCCTAGACAAAGTCGACATTGGAGAGGGAGATTATGTCGATTACTTGCTTGGATGGGGGCAGCGGAAAATGGAAGGGACGGATGACCCTAATAAGGATGGAAAACCTTGAGAAGCCTTGCGAGAGGAAGGGACTATTGCCTGTGCGTAATACATATCAAGATACTAAGATGGCTTATGATGCATTTTGACCAATTGTGAGGAAAGGAAATCTTCTGGTGATGATCACTTCTTCCTTTTATGCCGATATTTATCTCTGCCTCTAGATTCTTTCTGTATGGTCTCATCGATGATTTCTGTGCCGAAAAAGTCCGGGATTGTTATTGTCCGTCTCTTTAACTCAGGATTATTCCTAACTACAAACTCCATTTTTCTTAAGGCAACCAATAGTTCTTGGATAGCCATTTGATAGGGAACTATATCTGAATAGCTCTTTTCTTTGTTGAAGAAGACCTCAAGATTTTCTAAAAAATCTTCCATTTTTTGTTGCATGATGACATCACCTAAAAGAAGGGTGCAATAGGATTATATTAACCTTTCGATTAACTGGGCTCTGTCCTAAGTCTAGCGACTCGGTTGCGCTGAATGTTGCTTGCCCTCTTTTCCCGCCTCGCCCTGGCAGGGCGGGAAAAGAGAATCTGCCTGCAAGCGAGGAAGGCAAATTGACACTTAGGACAGAGCCGATTAACTGGATATCATTCCCCAATCCACTCTTCGGGCACTGGCTGTGTGAGCAGGAGGAGGTAGACATAAGCGATCACCAGGTTGATGAACGTCAATACTCCAAGGTCCATGAACTTCAGCACAGTCACCTTGCCTGTCAGGCCTATCACATAGAAAGCGATGCAGAGCAGACCGGGCACGACCCAGAGCAGCTTCCTCGATTGGTGCTTCAGGATGGTGACAGCCAGCAGGAGCGAGGCCAGCATGGGCAGGAAAGCAGCAAGGATCCTCGGAGTCGGCGTCTTCGTGAGTATGGTCACGACCATCAAGAACAGCACTACAGATATCAGGCTCAAGGATACGACGATCATGCGGAAGCGTTCCTCTGCCCGGACATGCTTATCACCCACCTCCCTTATGGCTGCATCGATGGTCTCCTCGGTGTGACCGAAGTCCAGCAGTGCCTTCTTTATCTTCGGGATTGTGTAACCTTCTGTCTTGTAGTGGGAGATGTAACCTACGAGGGCGTTCAGGATATGCTTCATCAGGCGCCACTTAAGGTCGTCTTCCAGGGGCTCGGTCAAGGCTTTCGAGACATCGAGCTTGTGCTTTATCAAGGAAGAGATAGCGTCCCTGACCAGGTCTTGGTGGTGGCCCCTGGCCCTGAGGACAGCGGAGATGTCATCAAGGGAATATCCCTTGCCCATCTCCTTGTTTATGTACTTCACAAGCTCTTTCTTGATGTAAGTAGGAAGGTCTTCCATAGGCATATCTCAATAATGGCGGTATTTAAATGTTTTGAATCATGAGAATACGATGAAGAACACGCCCAACACCATTATCGCCGCTCCCAGGAGCCTCCCCTTCAGGCCCTTTTCCTTAAGGAAAAAGTGGCTGAAGACCACGACGATGACTGCGCTCGTCCTCTTGATGGAGATGACATAAGGCACCAGGGTAAGGGTGAGGGCTGTCATCTGGAATATCATTATCACGGACACGACGAGACCAAGAGGGATCAGGGGCTTGACTGACGGGAATCCATGATTCCTCCTGAGCACAAAAGGCAACAGCACCATGCCCACGAACATGTTGTGGCTGAAGACCCAGAACAATGGAGAAGAGCCAGTCACACCGATCTTATCGAAATTGGATGTTATGCTCCAGATGAACGCTACTAAGAGCATTATCTTCGGTCCGTGCTCCCTGAAAATGGCCTTGAGAGGCGCAAGATGCCCTTTCTGATGCTCCTTTATATGCAGGATGTATGAGCCGAAGACGATGAAGAGGATGCCGACATATCCTAAGGAAGAAGGAAACTCCCCTAAGATGATCGGCGAAGTGATGAGCAGGAAGACCGGGGTGAAAGCTATCATCGGGACGGTCGTGGAGAGATCAGCGGACTTGATGGCCCACATGTAGAGCAGGGTGGCGACGATGTTCAGGCTGCCTGAGACGACCAGCGCGAGCCAGAACTGAGGCTGGATCTCGGGGATGCCGAAGTATAATACGAATGGCAGCAGGAAAGGCAGGCTGAAGAACCACAGAGCCCAAGAGACAGTCAAGATATCAAAATGAGCGAGGCGCTTCTTGCTCAACACATCCTTGGTCGCCTCGAAGAGCGCAGCAAAAAAAGCGAACAGTATGCCTAGCATGAGATGAATCCTTGATCATTGCTATTTAATGATTTCGGCTCTGAAACTGAATATTGGTCGGCCCCAGCCGAAATGATCGTTTACATATCCCCCTTTCGCTGTCCACCCAATCCCCCACCCTCCCCCAGGAAGGTCGCCTTTGAAGCTGTCTTGATAAGGCTGAAGGTGTCCCATACTGCATGTCCACCCGATCCCCCGCCCTCCCTCATGCCGTTTGCCTATCAGGCCGGGAAGTTAAGGCTTCAAATAATCTTGCCTCTTATGTCAAATACCATCGCAGAATCAATCCTCACATCCAAGACTTGGCCGATGGAGAGTCCTTCATCCTTGAGCACAACCTGCTTGTAGGCGAAGTTCCTCCCGATGAATGAGCCGGGTTTTCCATTCTCGGCTATCATTATCTGGCCTTGCCAGCCGATCCATCTCCTGTTGGTCTCTGCCGCGACCCTGTGGAACAATTCAGTGACCATCTTTGTCCTTCTCTTGATCTCAGGTCTTTCCTGTTGCTCCATCTCCGCAGCTTTGGTGCCTGGCCTGGGCCAGAATCTCGAGATGTTGATGATGTCTAGCTTTGTTTCCTTGATAAGATCCAGGGTGGACTGGAAATCCTCTTCCGTTTCAGTCGGGAAGCCGCAGATGATGTCTGTAGCGATGTTGATCATGGGAAAGGCTTTCCTGAAGCTCTTCATTATGTTCTTGAAGTCATCTACAGTGTATTTCCGGCCCATCGCTTTCAGGACCGAGTCAGAGCCGGACTGCACCGGTAGGTGGAGGAATTTGTAGATCTTCTCGTTCTTGAAGGCTTTGATGAGGTCCTGGCCTAACATCTTGACATGCTCGGGGTTGGCCATGCCGACCCTGACCTTGAAATCTCCAGGGATTGCGACAATCTCATACAATAGCTCGATAAGGTCTGTGTCAATATCCAGGCCATAAGCGCCATTATCCTGGGAGGTGAGCCAAATCTGTTTGGCATCCGAGTTCCTTATGTGCTTAACAATGTCCTTGACAGGGTATGAATGAAGCTCTCCCCTGGCACGCTTGGTGATGCAATAATTACAGCTTCCAAGGCATCCGTGGGAGATGGGGACGATCTCGACCAGAGGATTAACCCTGCACTTCGGCAGGTTGAGGCGGGAGCGGTTCTTCTTGCTGAGGAAGACGACCCGGTCGCCATTCAATGTCTCGTTGACTGCCTCGCAGATGCGGTCGATGTCATAAGTACCGACGAGAGAATGCTCTTCCAGCCTGGAAAGGTCCTGCTCTGACTGTGGGATACAGCCCGCAACCAAGACAAGGCGGTCCTTCAGTATCTCTAGCTTGCGCCAGAAGAAGTTCTCTGTCGGGCCCTTGACTGTACAGGTGTTGAAGACGATGAGGTCTGCATCATCCAGGCTGTCGACGATGACATGGCCTGCCTCCTGGAGGAGCCCCATCATCACCTCTGAGTCTGCCACATTGGCAGAACAGCCTTGCGTGAGGAAGTGGATCTTGGCCATGCCTCACCAGAAATCATGTGCGGTTATTAAACTTACGCTGATATCTTCATCCTGTTCCTCTTCCATTTCGTGCTTATGTCAGCGTAATAATCCAAGTGCCTGCCCCTCACCCTGGCCACATGGGGGTCATTGCAGAGCTCGATGAGGAGCTTTCCGTACGGCATGAGGCCCGAAAGGGGCTTTTTCCTCCTGCGGTTCTTAGAGATGGCGCTGCCTCTCCTGTCATAGAGCCGATAAATGTTCCGGTCAGGCCAGGACTCCGGCCCCGGGCCCTTGTGAGAAAGCAACGGAAGGTTGTTGTCGTCATCCAGCCTGACCTTCCGGGACGATACGTCCATGACCTCCTGCTCGTTGATGAGGCAGCCAAAGAGGTACATGGCATCGAATAGGAGATTCCTGTAAGGATAATCATAGGTGCCAAGGTTATCTGTCAGCTTTAGGTCGACGTCGAAAGTAGGATGTGACGAGAGATATCTCATGATGAAATCGGAATAGGCCTGACTGTTCTCTTCTGTTACAGTGAGGCCACGGCGGCGTTCGCAGTCCTTGATCAATCCCGACAGGTCCATCAGTGCGAGAGGGGCTTATTGTGGTTAATAAATGTTACTATTGCGCAATAATGATATTAAGTTATGAAAGGATTTTTAAACCGATCGGGATTCCCCGATATCATGCTAACAGGAGAACAGCGAAGAGAGCTGGAGAAGCAGCAGTACCGCCTTGTCGGCAGCCACAGCGCTGTGAAGATATGCGGCTGGACCAAGAGCATGATACAAGGCAAGGGCGGCTGCTACAAGCTGAAGTTCTACGGCATAATGAGCAACCAGTGCATGCAGATGACGTGCAGCTTCTCATGCCCGAACCGGTGCATAATCTGCTGGCGTGGCTACAAGGCGCCTGTAGCGGAGAAGTGGGAATGGGAAGCGGATGAACCGGACAGCATCATTGACGGCTGCATGAAGGCGCATCATCAGCTGCTTGTCGGATTTGCCGGCAGCGAATCCGCAGACATGGACGCATATGAGAAGTCCAAGCAAGTGAAGCATATGGCGATATCCCTCACAGGAGAGTCGATAATGTATCCCAAGATCAACGAGATGATAGCTGAGTGCGGCAAGCAAGGGATCTCCACGTTCTTGGTGAGTAAAGGGCAGTACCCGGAAGAGATCAGGAAGTTGAGGCCGGTAAGCCAGCTCTACCTCAGCCTGGACGGGCCCACAAGAGAGCTTGTTGAGGAGATCGACAAGCCGGTCTTCAAGGACCATTGGGAAAGGTTGGAGAAGAGCCTTGATGAATTGGCGAAGAAGAACCAGCGGACATGCATCAGGGTCACGCTGATAAAGGGTGTCAACATGGTCAAGCCGGAGGGATGGGCGAAGTTAATATTGAAAGGGGATCCGGATTTCATCGAGGTCAAGGCATACATGTTCCTCGGCGCCTCGAGGAAGAGGCTGAAGGAAGAGAACATGCCACTGCATCCTGAGGTCAAGAAGTTCACCAAGAGATTAGCGAGCCATCTTCCTGGCTGGGAGATCGTATCTGAGCATGTACCGTCCAGGGTCGTGCTGCTCGCCAAGAAGAAATTCAAGATCAATGAAGAATGGCACATCTGGATCGACTTCGACAAGTGGAATGAGATAAATGCATCCGGACCGGACGCGATGGATTACATCAAAAAGACACCTGACAAGGCACTCACCGATGAAAGCTGCGAAGAGATGGGGCTGTGGGAATGACATCTGACAGGATGCCGGACGCAAAGTTCAAGCTCTACATCGAGAGGAAAGTTAGGAACACCATCCGGAAGTACAAGCTTTTCTCCAAGACCGATAAGGTAGGCGTCGCTGTTTCGGGCGGAAAGGATTCCACGACGCTGTTATATGTCCTGAACAAGCTCGGATATGATGTCGAAGCGATAACCATCGACGCGGCAATAGGGAATTACACCAAGCAGAACCTTGAGAACCTGAAAAAAGTGTGCAAGAAACATGATGTCAAGCTGGATGTGATCTCCTTCCGGGAGGAGTTCGGCATGTCGCTGTGCTACATAAGGGACATGCTCAAGTCCAAAGGCCATGAATATTCCTCATGCAAGATCTGCGGGATACTCAAGAGGTACCTGCTGAACAAGCATTCAAGAAGATTGAAATTCGATTGCTTGGCCACAGGCCACAACCTCGACGACCAGGCGCAGTCCATAGTCATGAACCTGTTCCGGAACGATTTTACTTTGATGATGCGGCAGGGTCCTGTCTCTGGAGTCGTGAGCTCAAAGAAGTTCGTCAAGAGAGTGAAGCCGCTGTATCTCATCTCCGAGGAGGAGATCGTGCGATATTCGAAACTGATGAAGTTCCCGGTGAACTACGGCATCTGCCCGTGCTCCACCGGGGCGTACCGCCGGGATTACATAAACATGCTTGACGGATTCGAGAAGAAGAACCCGCACGTCAAGTACAACATCATCAAGTTCCACGAGCAGATGGCGGCGAACATGATAAAGAAGAAGGGGATTGAGGTCGGTCAGTGCAAGAAGTGCGGGGAGCCCGCGAGCAGGGACGTGTGTAAGGTTTGTGAGATTCTAAAGTCATTGAGTAAATGATCACTTTTCAAACCTATCAGACATCAACGGCTCCCTCACAGAGGTGTAGTACCTGTCCGGCCTCTTCTGCTGGGTCGCCTGGCCGATGATCAACAGGACTGTCTTCTGGTCCCAGTGGGGGACCTCGGCTAGAATATCTTCCTTTGTCTTCCCGTCAGCGAGCATGGCTTCGATGAAGCGCCGCATCTCGGTCTTCAGCGGGTCCTTCTTCTCCTTTATCTTCAGGATGTCGGGTTTCATGGGATATCCATTGTCAAGATGATTATTAAATGTTTTTCTATTTCTGAAAGATTGCATGAGGTAATGGGTGTTGGTAAACGATTGAAGGAGTGCATTCACATACTGTCTGAAGGTCAAAGGTTTACTAAGGGATAAAGGGCTCATCATCCTGGCAATATCTTAACCGGGGTGGGACATATATTCGATCCTGTAGCGAATAATCCTCCCTGTCTTCTATTGCAAGAGAGTCCCTTAAGTGCCTGAATAGCCGGAACTCAATGTGCGGGTCCCTCATCAATTCTCCTTCTAAAACCATTGATATTACCTGTGATCAGAGGTATTTAAATGTTAGTTGTACTTGACAGGACAAAGAATCTTCTGATTATCTCTCTAAACCCAAACCGTTTCTTATTGCCTGGAAGGAGGGCTCGTCATATTTTTTCTTGTAAGCATTGAGCAGATCCAATAGGTCTTTCGGTTTTCTAAGCCCTAGCCCAACAATAATCTTGTCACGGGTGATAAATTGTACGAACTGCGTGACGTTCTTGGGCTTCTTTGAAGGGTGGCAGCGCTCGAAGTCCAACAGGACGGGCTTGTCATCATTGACAAGGATGTGCTTCAGCGGGTGATGCATCTCCTCCTTGTTGATGCCGAGACTGTCAAGAATGTACATCTGGTCAAAGACATCAAGTATCACTTTCCTGGCCTTTTCAATGTTGGCATGATCCAGATAGTCCAGGATGAATTCGCCCTCGACGAACTCGTAGACAAGGCTGCCCTCCCCGAACATCAGAAGCTTCGGGCCGATGCCGTGCCTGTTCAACAGTTTGAGATAGCATGCTTCATTCTCAATCCTCCCTTCGGCCTCAGAGTCAGGCCGCTTTGTCTTTATCGACACTCTCTTCCCCTTGAGCGTGCCGACTGAGATTACACCGCGCTTCCCCCTGGCAAAGAGTTCTATGTCCTTTACGTCTTTAAGCATCATCTCCACACCCAATAGACAGTAAGGGTCTCGAAAGGCAGTTTCTCGTCGGTGAGCTTCTCGATATGCAGGCCGTGCTTCTTGAGCTTCTTCATGATGCGGTCCATCCGGGTCAGCGAGCTCGCTAAGAACAGGATGTTCCCTTTCGGTCGGAGGTGCTTGTGTGAAGAGTTGAAGAACTTCAACAAGACAGAGTCGCCGTGCCTGCCGCCGTCCAGAGCAGCGTCCTTGAAGTCCTCTTTGGTCGTCGGGAGATATGGCGGGTTGAATATTATCAGGTCGAACTTGCTCCTGCCGAGCCTGGAGAAGAGGTTGCTCACCTTGAAATCGATATCAGGATAGCGCTTCTTCGCTTCTTTCACAGCTTTTCCGTCGACGTCCACGCCGAGGACTTCGTCTGCTGTCTCAGCGGCCTCAGCGGCGAGTATGCCAGAGCCGGTGCCCATATCTAATACCTTTCCTCTAGAGAACCTAACTATCACTTTCTGGATCAGGTAGCTGTCCTCCCGCGGTCCGTACACCATTAATATACTAAAGATATGAGGCAGAATAAAAAGATTGCGTTGCTGCGACCGATTGAAAGCGCTACAAGTCCCCCCATCGCTGCCCACCCAATCCCTCTCCCTCATGCAGGTTGCCATTGAGGCCGTTTCTCAAGGGCATCGGTATCTCACCTATCCAACAACCATCGGGCTAATATGAAATCCTTGTGATTCTGATGATTATCAGAATCACTGTTTTGCCTGTTCGGATTAGGCGGTCGATGTTGTATGCGATTACTCTGGTTAGGATTTCGACTCTTTGGAGCTTGTCGGTTCTGCTTTTGACGTTTGAGTTGAATCTGCGTTTGAACATGCTGTTTAGCGTTTCGATTTTGTTTCTTTGCAGGTATTCTCCGTAGTCAAACACGTCAAAGGTCTGTTTTCGATAGACTCCTTTTCTTCTGTGTTTTGGCACGTCAAGTCGCCTTTGCAGTATCAAAGGATATGCTTTAAGCTTTTCAAAGCATAGTTTGAAAATGTTGTTATCATCATAACCTCTGTCCGCATAAAATATTCGTGGTTTGTAATGCAAAGCCAACTTTTTGATCATTGGCTTGGCATCTTTCGTGTCATGCCTTGACTTTTTTCTCATCTTGCAAAGCAAGATGAAATAGTTCTCTATGTCGACGACAAAAGTGGTTTTCATAAACGGCCTTTTTCTTGTTCTTAATCCTATTCTTTTGCAATAATGCGAACTCGCATTATCAAGACTGATACCAGTTGCGTCAATCGCGACTTTCTCAGAATTTGGGATGAAATTCTTGAACGCGAGAACGAGCTTGTCAAGAACAAGCATAGGCAGCCGTTGAGCAAACTTGATCAACGTAGT
>JAHIVG010000027.1 GCA_018816705.1 Nanobdellota archaeon | reverse complement strand
TGCCGCTAGAAGCTCTCATACAAACAAATACAGCATAATTAGCATATTAAACTATCAGAACATTCCGAGAAGAACCAATATTAATTATAGTCTATGAATGGGCAATGCGGTGATTCCATGAGCGACCCAATTCGAGCAAAGATTAAAAAGGTAAATGAGGAAGGTCAGATGATAGAGTTCGACATAAGAGAGCACGAAGGCGGATTCTGGTCCCCGGAAGGCGTCATGAAGCTCGTATGCAACCGCCAGGCCACAATCGACCTTATAACAGTAGTCACCGGGAAGAAAAAGAAGGGCGCCAAGCTCATCGGTCTGGCGAAAACGATCCTGGAAGGGACGGATATAGAGCTGAAGTTCAACCCGAAATAGGCCGTTAATGACAGACTGCTTGGATCAATTTCATCACCCTGGCCTTGTCGATCTTCACGTCCTTGAGAAGATCATTTATAGACATTATCATGGTGCTCGAAGCTATAGAAGATGACCTTATCCTCTGCTGGGTCGTATCTGAATGTCAAGACAAATGAGCCGATGCGAACCCTCTTCAGATGCTGCAAAGGCCTTCTCAGGTTCTTGTAGTGATTCACATCAGAGCAGCTCAGGATCTCATCCATCTTGCTCAGGAGGGCATTATATGATTGTGAATCCTTCTTAGACAGCTTACGCAGGGTCCTCCTGAGCCTCTCATCGACAGAGAACTTACGCATTTTCAATATCCTTTCTCAGCTCGTCAATGCTATCAAATGCCTTGAACTTACCTTCCTTCTCTATTTGTCTAATCTTCTGAATGAACTCAGGCCGGAGTTCAGGCTCAAGCAGGTCACCACCGTAATTCAGCACAACCCGTTCTATCGCCTCGGACTTATCCTTCAGGTTGAATCGGGCTTTTACGATGTTCAAGACCTGATTCGCGTCTTCAGAGATATTGATCATAGCTTGCACCATAGATATCACCTATATGCAGTATAGATACCATATATATAAACCTTTCGGTCGATTATCAGAATATTGTAGATGTTAGAAAAATAGGCGGTGGGTGATCAAAGCAATCTTCCGTTAGCTAGATGATCATTTGCATACAAATTCTTGACAAAATCGACAAAAGGCCCGAACATGAAACCCATTAACTTAGGATCTGAAAGTTCTCCAGGCTGCTGCTCCCTATATGTCTCATTTGTGCGTTTATGTTCCCTAGCCAATCTTGATAATGTTTTCATTTGGTCATTTGATAGTACTTCCTTTATCGCATGATCAAAAGCATATGTCAATTGGTCATGTCTCGGTGGTGCCTTGGTCTCTTCAGGATGCTCAATCATGTATTGAGTAACTTCTGTCATGACTTTCATTTTGACTTCATGTCTTAAGAAATATTCTTCAAACCCATTTTCCTTAATCAATATAGTGGATTCAGCCAAATTATCCCTTTCTCCTGGAAATGCAGTTCTCAATTGAGTTAACTTGTCTTCCAACTCAGATCGGGACATATCCTTCATTTCCTCACGTGCTAAAGTGACCAATCCTTCAACATCTCCTTTCTGCAGAAATTGATAGCAAGCAAATTCCTCTGATCGGATGTATGTCTTAACGATTGCATCTGAGGCCGCAACAATCATTTCCTTCACTCTTTCTGAAGTCATTTTAGATCAAGATAAGAATAACAAGTATATAAATCTTTCTAAATGTTCACTACTTTTAAGATACAAAATGATTTGTGAATTGTGCTTTTTCTCCTCCTCCCACCCATAAAACCCCCATTTATGATGAAATAACTTACATATTAATAACTAAATAGAAAACTATTTAAACACATTTTATCTTACATATTAATAATCAATATGAAACCTGGCGTGCGGGGACAGATAAGTCGGCTTACAGAATCAAATCTTTCAGAGGCCGGGCTGTTGCCGGTCATAAGCCTCATCGCCGCTGACCTTGAGAAACCGCTGCTGCCTGTATCTATCTTCTCCTCAGGATTAGCCCCTGCTGAAGCGGTGGTCAAGTATCTCAGGGAGAGGTTCCAGCTCAGCTATGAACAGCTTGGAGTGCTGCTGGAGCGCTCCTTACCTAGCATCTCAACCACTTATCACAACGCCTGCAGGAAGATGCCGGGAAGGTTGCTTGGCCAGGGCAGGCGGATCCCCTTGAGGATGCTCTGCCAAAGGAGATTCTCCATGCTGGAGACTGTGGTAGCATACCTGAAGCATGAAGGGCTCAGCCTCTCTGAGATCGCCAGGCTGCTCAAGAAGGACAGCCGCACCATCTGGACAACTTTCAGGAGGTGGCAGCTGAAATGAGGCGGATAGACCTTATCATGGCCGTCTTCCTGCTGTTTTACCTATCTGTAGCATTTGCCATCACCACACCAGAGGGCCCGACCGGCTTCAACGCCACCAACTCCAGCAGGAGGATAGAGGCCCCGGCAACATCCTTCGAGGCCAAGGCTGGCAACATCACAGAGGTGCTCATCCAGGCCACGACCCAATCCCAGACCTGGGCAGGATTCGTGGGAAACATCTCAGGCATCATAACCCTGGATGACGAAACGAACAAGACCCTGTTCGACTGGACCATGACCCGACCCATGGGAGAGGTCTATGCCTCAGAGTCGACGATAACCTGGGACACAGGCAACATAAAGTGCTACAACTACAGCCATGACGACGGGAGCTACCTCTCGGTGGAGGAGTATGAGACCACCCTCGGGATAGGGGTGTATGACGCTGACGGCGTGAACGAGACCTTCCTGAACAACAGGACGCACGACAGCTTCTATGCTGCCGGCAATTTCATAAACGGCAACGAGTCCGCGAAGACAGACGGCCCTGCCTGCCCCGCTGTCTCCCTATACACCGACGCTGGACAGAGCGATGACATATTCCAGGAGGTCCTCCTGTACGACCTCACCAGCAACAAGCCTGTGTATACATCATTGATCGAAAGGGATGTGCAGACCGGCTTCAACGTGAAGCCGTGGGACTTCGAGATGATAGTGGGTGTAGACGGCCACAACGGCAGCACGGCAACCAAGACGTATTACTTCTATGTTGAGTTAGGGCCCTAAATGTCATCAGGCAAAAGACAAACTGTTATTTGGGAGCCAAGATGCTAAGAATCAGGTGACTCACTTATGCTGATGGTCCTCTTTATGCCCATGCCCATGGGCCTCGTGCGGCTTATGCTCTGGCTTGGGGTAGGCGTGGTCCGCGTGCGGCTTATGCTCCGGCTTATGATACCTGTCGTGTTTCTTCTTCTTCCTCCTCGAG
>JAHIVG010000026.1 GCA_018816705.1 Nanobdellota archaeon | reverse complement strand
CATGCGTGTCTTCCTCGTCGAACTGCCAGACCCAGGTTCCCTTGAAATAGATGGCGTTTGTCAGGACTAGGCGTGTCAGCGGGGTGATGACTCCCTCAGGTATCAGGTCCTTTATGAGGTCCTCAGTCTTCTCCTCGACCCGATCATTGATGATAACTCTCGATTCTTCCGGCTTGGTCTTGAAATCGAGGTTGGTGACCCCTCCGCTGTAATATTTTTCGACAGTATCGAAATAATCCTGGATGAAGACGTAATCCTGCTCTGCCCACAAGGCATTGGCTGAGTGGAGCTTGTAATCCTTATCCGCCTTGTTGATCTCCTGGAAGATGCCCTCATAACCAGACCTCAGCACGTCGATGCCTGGGAAGTGGAAGACCTCCCTTATCTCATAGGCAGTCTGGCCCCTGGCGCCTTCATAGGTCATTGCCAGTGCTGATGATATGCTGAACGGAGAGAAGAAGACATTGCCTTCCTTCTCCTTGTACCTGGAATAAAGGTCTAGGGCGAACTGGTTGTTAGAATCGACTACGGAGTCGAAGACGACCTCATCGTCTGGGGGAGGAGGCGGAGGGGTTGGAGGAGTGATATCTCCAGGATCAGTGGGGGCCGGCCCATCTGGAGGAAGAGGAGGCTTAGGTGGCAACGGGTCACCCGGCACATCTGGTGTACCTGGTATATCTGTCGGTGTGTCGCAGGAGACAAGGAAAAACAATGCTAAGAGAATGCAGGTTCCGGCCAAGATTTTTCGTTTCATATGCATGATATAATCAGACTAGTATTTAAAAATATACTATCTCTTCGAAGTAGGTTGCAGCTATTGGTGCATATTTAAACAGATATAACATGTCACCCACAAATTTTATATATTATTATCATTTTCTAATGATAAATCCAATTATTATAAAGGATGGGGGGATTGATATGATGTCAATGTATGATTATCTGAATTGTTTGCCTCTGCTGCAGATGCTGAACATGCACAAAGCCTAATGCAACGGGGGAAAGCGTTCTTGTTGGATATCGTTGTCGAACAAGGCACGTGCCCTGAATGCGCTTCACCGGTGGATGTTAGAACCATAAATGTATACGAACCTCGAACAGGCAATGTACTAAAGTTCGAATACTTCCACGATGATGCGAAAGATCCTCTGGAACACTGCCTTGTGATGTTGAAAATGAAGTCAGGAGGCTTGGAGGCCCGTCGAGAAAGAGGGGAAGCTGAACCTCAGGGTGAACCTGAAGATGTATTGGCACATATCGCATTGACACAATTCAGTGCTGGAGAATACCTGGGAGGTATGAAATTATTTGATAGATTGCAAGAGCCTAAGACACAGCCATAATAAGGCTCTGATGAAAATCATGTTCATTTTTATCAGTTTATCAAATTTCAAGTCATTTTCACCTTTCTTGCTCCGCAATGAACTAATAAAAATGAATTTGGTTTATAGATTTTCATCAGAGCCTAATAAACAACAAGCCTTTTAAATACAGAGGGATTCTGTCAGTGCGGTGATTATCATGGCAAAGGCAACTGAATCCAAAGAAGAACAGATCGGCTTCCACAAGGGAGCTCTCAGCACGTTGGCGAAGGAGAGGCAGGAATTCATGCGCATACTCCAGATAGTGGAACAGCTCATGCAGATGCACATACAATCCCTGAAGCAGCTAGGCGTGGACCTCGAAGCAGAGGCCAAGAAAGCCAAGAAGAAAGGGACGAAGAAGAATGTGGAGGAAATGCTCTAGATGCGCTTCAGTTTCTACGGCCACCCGAACATCAAGGCCGACCACAAGACCACACTGGAGATCACGAAAGATGCTGACGTAACCGAGAGAGGGGACTGCATCATCGGGGTCAAGGCTGACATCGACACCTCCCTTCTGAGAGGGCTTACAGGCAAGCGTGAACTGGTCCTCAAGGTGAACGGCATGGAAGACAGGATCGAGTTCGAGGCCAATCCCGGTTTCAATGATGCCGAGGAGCTCGTGATAAGGAAGTCTGACTTCTTGTGCAACAGGACGTTGGGTATAAACGCTGACAAGGCCGCGTGCGACCTGATGATCAGGGAAGCGCTCAAGGACCCTGAACAGGAGATTGAGGCCGCCATAGATGAGAAAACAGCTTAGCAAGAGCGAGATCAAGGAGATCATGGATGAGCTGCCAAAGCTCGGTAAGAAGGACAAGGTGGAGATCGACAAGGAATTGTTTGAGATCCTCATCCTCAATGACGAACAGGCTTTCTTCAGGCATGAGGAACATTGGGTCCCCCTCCTCAAGTATGAGCAGGATAAGAAGCTGCTCAAGGAGGTCGTGGTCGATGAAGGTGCTGTGAAGTTCGTGGCCAACGGGGCTGACATAATGCGGCCTGGCATCGAGACAGCCCAAGAAGGCATCAAGAAAGGAGAGCTTGTACGCATAGTCGATGTGCGCAACAAGGTGGGATTGGCGATAGGGATAACCCTGTTCAACCGCACGGAACTCATGGCCATGGCCAGCGGAAAGGTCATAACATCTGTCCATCATGTAGGTGACAAGCTCTGGAAACATGTGTACCAGGATGAATAAGCCACTTCTAAGTGATGAATGAGGGAAAGATTTAAAAAGGTTATTCGATTTATAAACGGCCTTAGGGGGGAATAGTAATAATATGACGCTAGAGCAACTAGTCGAAAGGATACATGATATCCTAGCTGATAATGCGATCGGACCAGATATCTCTGCCACCCAGAAGAGATTTGGGATATTCGAGGAATTCTCAAAAGATATCTGGACATCCGGCATCAGTGAGACAGATGCTGAAACACTATACCACACCTTAGAATTCGCTGTGGGTCAGCACAAGGGCCATTACCGCAAGGACCACAAGCAGTACATCGTCCATCCGGCAGAGGTCATGATGTGGGCCAAACGCTACACTAATGATTATATCACATTATGCGGAGCGCTGCTCCATGATGTCATAGAGGAGAAGGTCGACAATGCCATACGCATCATCGAGCAGAACATGTCGAAGCCGATGAACAGGAGGAAGAAACAGCAGGAACGCCTCGACCTCAGAAAGCTTTACATCGAAGACCTGGAGACTGGCCTCAGGGAGAAATATGTTGAAAGCTGCCAGGGATCCGAACAGGACCTCATCGAGATCCTGACCCTGGTACACCACCTATCAAGGTATAAGGAGCTCAACCAGAGCTACCACAGCTACATCGAAGGCCTTTTCTCGGAGAGGATACAGCTGGCAGGTCAGCGCTCCACCAAGCAGACCAGGGAGAGGGCCATCCTTATCAAGCTATGCGACCGCATGACAGACCTCAATGACACCGAATCACCCAATGGGAACGGAAATTCTGATGATGAACTTCTTGAGAGGCTGAAATGGAACTACGAACATAACCCGGCCGAGTATCATGTCCTAAGGCGGCACATCGAAGAGGAGATGCCGAGAGAGAAATTCACGACCCAACAGCGCCTCTACAAGATATGGAAGAATATCTATGTCATAAACAGGACAAGGGAATACCTGAAGACAGCAAAGGAAAGCCAAGAGACCGAAGCGATGGAAAAAGCGCTGGATGACCTCATCTACGTCTCCCTCGAAGAGGCGACAAAGGTCAAGACGCATGTAATGGTAAGATACCACCATGAGGTCCCTTTCAACTATACCGACAGGATAGACGGGTTCATAGAAAGATACGACTCGGACGGGCTGCTGCAGAGATTCACGGTCAAGAAGAAAAGGAAGAGATCCGGGTACAGGGTCTTTGACGGGACCGTTCAGAGATACCGGAGGATAGTCAGGAAAGAGGAGGACGCAATCGCAGAGATAAAGGCGGACAAGAAGATGCAGTACAGGGATGCTGTCGGCTTCGAGCGCATACTCCAGAACTACAAGGCAGACGACAGATGGACCATAGACGGACTGACAGGGAGGTAGAGCATGGACGACCCCATGGACGCATGGAGAATCTTACGCAACCTGGTGCTGCTCGACATGAGGGGCCAGGTCACACCCAGGGCAGTTGAACATGCCAGGAACATACTCGAGAAGTCATACCAGGACGTTGTCGAGGCATTCGAGCAGCTAAGGAAGTCAGGGAAGGAAGACCTCGAAGACCTGGCCGAGGACCAACTCTATTTCTACGAGAGGAGACATTTCGGGCAATACAGCCAGATCCCCCCTACAAAGAGCCACATGGTGTACCACATCGTATACTCCGGCAATGAGCCCCACATGATAGAAGAGATAATCGGAAGCATCAAGCCAGATGTGAGCATATACCTGAAATGGCTCGAGTCATTATTCAATCCGAGGAGCCTCAATGATATCGTCCGGAAAACAGATGTTGTCAAGCACGTAGACTCGCCGTCCGGCTTCAGGATGGACGAAGAAAGCCCGTTCCTGGGTTATTTCCCCTTCATCGACGCGATAGCAGAACAGGGCAGCATCTCACTTTTCCAGCTCGAGCAGCTGGTCGATGCATTCACACCTTTCGAGAGGCACAGGAACAAGGAGAAAAAAGATGCCTACAGGAATGCCTTCGGCCCACTCAAGGGAACCAGAAACAGACTCATGGAATTCACAGGCTCGAACCTGGCTGCCTTCATCGAACTTTATGGCAAGACATATGATCCCCTGGATTACGAGGCCTGCCTGGCTTACGTAAAAGCATTCCGCACTGTCCTTCCACAGCTCACCAAGTTCGGCAGGGATCGAGAGGCCAAGCTCAAGGCGATACCAGTATATCCCCCTTTCTTCGAGCTGTCCCAGGAATCAGGCAGGACACACCAGTACCAGCTCCTCATCCAGCGGGTAGTCAATGTAGAAGAGAATGTGACATTAGACTGCATATTTTCCGAGCCCACTAAGAAGAGCGAACAGGCCCTGATAGACTTACTTGATAGCGTAAGGCAGGCACCTGAAAGGAATTATAGGCATATCAAGGGCACTGGCCTACAGGAAGCATACTCCGACTACAACACAACTGCGGTCTACAAGCATGGGGGGATAGTCGCCGTCATCCTTGGAGACCAAGAATATGAAGGATTCGTCGATAACGCCAACCAGCTGGCAAGCATCTCACTGCTGGCAAAGCATAAGTTCAACTACAAGAGAAAGGGATGGAAGTCACGCAAGAAGCCAAGGCCTGCCAGCTTCAGGCTGCTCACATGCGAACTCACACCTGTGGACATCGGGCACCTCGGAATGATCCTCATCAGGGACCCTGAACTCAACTGCGACATAGATCTTCTTGAGAATATCTGCCAGATAACAGGACTGCAGGTCTCGGAATGCCAGGAAACCCCTGACGGCAGGACCACCCTATTCAAGAATTACCGGGGAAAGACAATGAAACCTACAGGGTATCAGTCCAGACACACCTATATCGGAACACCCAGAAATCTCATCGAAAATCTTGCACGGGTCCCATTTGAGCACAGGACCAGGAACAGGTATGGGTATAGGAGAGAGGACGTCGACGAGGAACGCCTGGCCCAGATCGGCGGCATGATAGGCAAGACGCTGCCGCCTGACTTGCTTCCAAGGGACGGGAAGAGCGTTATGGAGGCTATCGCAGGCACTGTCAGGAACATAATCAGGAAATATGACATAAGGACTCTCAGCAGGCTAGAACTTATAGAGGGATATGCAGCCAAGTTCGCTTACGCAACATTCCCCCAGGAGATAGAGGAAGCGACCAACACGCTGATAGGATTTGTCCAGAGCAGGCTCCCAGAGCAAAGAGACAACCTTGAACCCCTGCGGAACGTCATCGAGGCAGCCCATGAACACGGGTTCCTGGAGCTTGCAGACCAGTACAGAAAGAACATCATCCAGGGCTCGGAATACCTACTCATGATGAGGCAGGAGATTGAGGACATCGCAAACTGCCATTCTGAAATGCTTGCCAGCCAGAAGGGAATAATCAGCGACAAGATGCAGAAGAAAATGAGGTCAGAATTATCTGACAGCATCAGGCAGCTGGTGACCACATACCTCTTCAGCAAGGGCAAGGATATGCATGATAGGCAGAAGGATGCTGCTGAGCTCATCAAGGCTGTGTCTGAAAAAGGATACAGCATTGAGATTGCTGAGAGGACATGGCACAGGTTCCGTTATGAGGCAATAATCAGGGACGATGATCCTGAGAGATGCTTGGAGAGTTACAAGGCGCTTATCGACAGCTCTGATAGCGGCCTGGCCGGAAAGCTCGCAGTCCTCCCTATGGGTTATGTGAAGAGGTATCCTCTGAAGGCCATGGAAAGGGTCAACACGGCCATGGTGCTCCAACGGACCGGCAAGCAAAGCGGTATCGACGGGCAACCTGTCGATGAGGGAACCGCAAGAGAGATATACTGCAGATCCCTCGGAGAGCTGGTCAAGGACTTCTACACCTACCAGAAAGTGTGGCCCGGCCTGAAGAAGAAGATGGGCAACCAGGTCATAATGACTGGGATGACCCAATTGATGATGAACCAAGCACAGTGCCCTTATGACACGGAACTTGAGGAGGCTGTTAGGACACACTGCGTTGATGAAGAGCTCGGAGAAAGCAAGCGTTGGGTACCGAGGGGGATCAACACCAACAACGCACGCCGTGCTTTCCAGGGCTTTGAAAAGGACTGGAGAAGGGCCAGCCGGATCATGCAGGAGAACGGGCTTCCGGAGAAAGACCAGGAGTTCATCAAGAGCCATGCCCTTGCATTATATGATCATTTCTGTGGTTGACAACCGCCTTATCTTGGGGATACGATTGAGTATCTTCCCGTCCGAAGCCTTGCCACTGCCGAGGAAATCATCCTGGTATCTGATGATGACATAACCTTGGCCTTGGCCTTCGATGTCCTGGCCATTCATCCAGGCCTTGGCAGAGATCGCATCGATCTCCACGACATTCTTGGTGGCTGTCGGTCCTATCAGCTGGCTGCCTTCAATGGATAATGAGAGACCGTCGATCTGCTGCTTGGCAATGTAATTCCCTGCTGTCTCTATCCTCAGGCCGTCCAAGGGCTCTGCGGTCGACTCGTAGATCCGGCCTTCCTTGTTCATGTAGAGGCTTGAGAGTCTCCCCTTGAAGCCCCACTGGTCATCCATCTGCTTGAGCAGACTTCTCTTCTCCTTAGAATTCAATGGGTGCATCATTTGTTTGGATACACCACCTCTGGTGGTGTTTGGTTCATCTCTTAATATGATATTTCCAAGGTAATGGTGTATCTAAACACAGAGAAACCTTTGAGGTTTCTCGTGCCCAAAAACCACAGAAATTTCATTTCTGGGTCCCAGAGAGCTATGCTCTCTGTGGAATCTTTGATTTTTCCGGGCACTAAAAATCCCGGCCCCTTGGAGTGGTTGGGATTTTTATTTTCTTTTTGCGAGGACGATTATCTCTAGCGCGACTATGATGGAGACGCCGATGGCAGCGAACAGGAAACGGTCGATGTCAGTCCCCTTTTCAGGCAGGGTGAAGGCCTTCCTGCCTGCTATGTTCGCAGGGCAGTCCTCGCAGTTCACCTCTCCGGACTCGCACATGCCGTCCTTGTCGCATACGCTCTTCTCCATGATGGTGAAGGCTTGGTAGACCCTTTCAGAGCTCAGCGAAAAGCCGACTGCTGCCACTACCAGCACTAATAGGCTGATGATGCCGATAACCCTCAGCGCGCGCGCCATGCTGCTTAAAGCATGATTGGTGTTTTTAAATCTTGTGGAGGAACTGGCTCTGTAGAAAGTAAGAAAGAATTATAACCTCTGGCAGCCCAGAGGGCTGCCATGAGGGGTGGGGGAGGCTCCCCCCACCATGAAAAAGAGACGAACACTGAAAGATAAAGCTTACCATTT
>JAHIVG010000025.1 GCA_018816705.1 Nanobdellota archaeon | reverse complement strand
TAGCGCATGAAATACCAAGAGGAATCGACGAAAGTGTCCATGGTGTCGGTCTCTCTTCTTGCGTGGGAGCCGCATTTCGGGCATTTTGCGTTGACGAAATCCTTGGCTGTTTCCAGCGGGTTGCCCTTAGCAAACTTGACCTTCTTGGGAAGGATGACAGGGATAGTTGCCGGCTGGGGGCCGCAGCTCTCGCAGTGGATTATCGGGATAGGAGTGCCCCAGTAACGCTGCCTGCTTATCAGCCAGTCCTTCAGCTTGTAGTTCACTGATCTCTTCCCTGCCTTCTTCTTCACGAGCCAGTCAATCATGTCAGGAATAGCTTCCTGGTTGTCCATGCCGGAGAACTCGCCCGAGTCGAAAAGGACGCCGTCGCTTATGAAGGC
Organism: Nanobdellota archaeon; assembly: GCA_018816705.1. Taxonomy (GTDB): domain Archaea; phylum Nanobdellota; class Nanobdellia; order Woesearchaeales; family JAHIVG01; genus JAHIVG01. The sequence continues at coordinate 40,730 of JAHIVG010000025.1, read as the reverse complement.
CCTTGTCGCTTTTTCAGGGTTTATACGAGAGCCGTCGTCTGAGATTACGAATTTGAGGGGAATCTTGTATTTTCTTGCGAACTCGAAGTCGCGCTGGTCATGTGCATCAGCCATGACGATGCCTGTGCCATAGTCCTGAACCACGAAGTTCGCTATCCAGACCGGTACCTTCTCGCCGTTGGCTGGGTTGATGACGTGCTTGCCGAGGAAGCAGCCTATCTTGTCCTTGCCTTCTGGAGTGGTGCGTTCGATTATGGATTGCTTCTTTACTTTCTTCCTGATGGCCTCGACGTCTTTTTCGTATTTTGTGCCTTTTACCAGCTCGTCCACCAGCGGGTGTTCAGGGGCTATCACTACGAATGTGACGCTGAAGATGGTATCCGGCCGGGTGGTGTACATAGGCAGGACTCTTGAATCGTCTTCCAGATTGAAGTGTATCTCGATGCCATGGCTCTTGCCTATCCAATTCTTCTGCATGGTCTTGACGCGCTCGGGCCAATGTTGGAGTTTATCTAAGCCTGACAAGAGTTCATCTGCATAATCGGTGATCTTGAGGAACCACTGGCTGAGGTTCTTCTCTTCAACTTCTGCGCTGCATCTCCAGCATTTTCCGTCCTTGACCTGCTCGTTGGCAAGAACTGTGTTGCACTTGGGGCACCAGTTCACAGGGGCCTCTTTCTTGTACGCCAGGCCTTTCTCGAAGAGCTTGAGGAAGATCCACTGGTTCCACTTGTAGTATTCAGGCGTGCAGGTGATTATCTCTCTGCTCCAGTCATAGCTCAGCCCCATGGCCTTCTGCTGCTTCCTGATTGAATTGATATTGTCGAAAGTCCACTTCTCTGGATCTATCTTGTGCTTTATCGCAGCATTCTCTGCAGGCAGGCCGAAGGCGTCATAGCCCATAGGATAGATGACGTTGAAGCCCTGCAGGCGCTTGAATCTTGCGAAGGCGTCGCCGATGGAGTAGTTTCTCAAGTGGCCGATATGTAATGTCGCGCTCGGGTAGGGGAACATCTCCAGGCAGTAGAACTTCTTACGGTCAGGATCCTCTCTCGCTTTGAAGGCGTCCTTGTCCTCCCAGCGCTTCTGCCACTTCGAGGATATCTTCTTGAGGTCTATCATTAGGTCTTATAAACTCGATTTCTTTTTAAAGCTTTGGATGATCTATTACAGGAAAATACTTAGTATTACTAGTCATGACTGGTTATATATACTTAAAAACAATAAAAACTTATAAATAACAATCATTTTTCATCCATCTATGAGCTATAAAATTGGTGAATGGAAAAATTCAACTTTAAAGACACTTCAGAAGTTGAAAAAACAGAATGATGATGGTAATATTCCTAATGCCTCAGATTTTCACAACGGTGCAGTTTCAGCATGGTTGGTGTTATTAAGAGAGGCTGAGTATGTGAATTATGATGGCAGAGGTTACCAAATAAATGGTAAAGGCCTACAATTGATGCATGAATTAGAAAAAAATCCCCCCAGAGTAAGAAAACCACGATATCGTCCGATTAAATCCGATGGATTATCAAAAAATAAAAATTTATATCAGGTTGAAGTAAGAGGTAAAAATTTCTATTTTCAAAGCGAGTTTTCAACAAGTAAAGAGAGAATTTTAAAAGCCTTAGCTATGTTTGAGGAAGGGTTGAAAAAATGATACTCCTAGGAGAAACCGGTGATTAAGGTAGAGCCTCAATCCGGGGAGAAATCATCCCGGTGGAATCCAAGCGCTCTACCTTAACACCATTATTATATTAAGCTAATGAGTTATTTAATATATAAAACTTATCATTCAAAACTTCTTGAACTGCGCAGCGGCGTCGATGAGGTCGACGTGACCCATGAAGACAGCGCGGCAGCAGTACCGCTTCAGGCCGAGCGTATCCAATAGCTTGCCTCGGTTCTCGCCTTTCTCGACCGACTCTCGGTATTGCTCCCAGAGGTGGCCGATCGGTTTTCCACAGCTCCAGCATCTTACGGGGACTATCATTGTATCACCTATAGCTCTTCTGAGTCTTGGACCTGGCCTTGCCATGGCTGTTGGGTTTCTTGGGCTCTTTCCTTCGGACGTCCGCAACAAGCATGTTACGGTCGTATTCCAGGAAGACGGGGCGAAGCTTCTTGTCGTGCATCGCGAGCGCCTTGGCTATCGCCAGCCTGGCTGCCTCTGCCTGGCTCATGGACCCGCCGCCATGTACATTCACAGAGATGTTGACCTTGTCAGCAGCGCTACCGGCCAGGATCAGCGGCTCGCGCATCTTCAGCCTCGCCAACGGGGGCATGATGATATCGAGCAGCTTCTTGTTAACCCTGACAGTGCCGTTCCCCGGCTTCAGAGTAGCCCTGGCAACGGCCTTCTTCCTCTTTCCTGAGACATGGATGAGATTCATCTTTTTCCTCCGAGCAGGCCGCAGAGCTTCCCGACGTTTATGGACTTGGTCATCTTGGTGCGGGCGCCTTCAATGGTCTTGGCCTTGCCTTCGAACTGCTTCGGCATGCCCCTGTAGCACTTGACGCGCTTGAAGGCGATCTTGCCCTTGTCCTGCTTGTGTGGCAGCATGCCCCTTATGACGCGGCGCACGAACCTGTCCGAAGTTCGCGGGAAATAAGGCCCCTTCAACGGGATGCCCCGCTTGATCGCCTGCTGGTATTTTTCGAGCACCCTCTGCGGGTCACCGATTATGATGGCCTTCTCACAGTTGACAACGTCAACAGTCTCGCCGAGAAGAGCGCTCTTCGCAGCGAACGTTGCCATCCTTCCCAGCACGAGGTTTTCGGCGTTTATTATCATGAGTTCACCCTATGATCTTGACCTTCTCCCCTTTGGGATGCTTCATCATCAGCTCCTTGATGGAGAGCGCAGCCCCTACCTTGTTAATCTTGTCCTTGGCAGACCCGGAGAAACTGAAGGCAGCTATGGTCACCTTGTGGTCGAGCTCGCCCACCGAGAGCACCTTCCCAGGCACGACCACTGTGTCCTCGTCCTTAGAGTAGGTGTTGATCCTCGATATGTTCACGGCGCGCCTCTGCCTCGAGGGCCTGTCCAGGTCCTGAGCGATGCGCTTCCATATAGGGGCCTGCTGCATGGCTGCAGCTTTCTTGAGCTCTTCTATGAGCGACCTTAGCTGCGGATTTGTCGTTGACATCTTAATATGCGGGAGACGGGACTTTCTTGCCGTCGTCTTATCGGCGTCGGCATTCGAACCCGCGCAGCCACTAAGGCACACGGCTTTTGCTACTTGACCTCAACCGTGCCCATTTGACCAGACTCTGGCACCCCCGCATCGGGTTTCTTCAGCTTCTCTGTGAAGTCCTTGATAGTGAGGCTGATCCGGTCCACTGCTGCGGTGACCAGTTCATTAGGAGCGAGCTGGCCGTAAGACTCCACCACGAATACGAAATCGCCCTTCGGCAGGTTCTTGTACTTGGCGAAACCTTCTTCTACACTGGCATGGTGATAATGACACAAGGCAGCGTTGAACTTCGCATGGTCAAGGCCCTGACCCAAGGTGGCAGTTGCCTCGAACTCGATGTCCTGGCTCTTCATCAGCTTGACGATCGGCATATCCTTGTATATAGGCTTTATGGCAGGGTCCTTGGAGACAAGGTTCTCTGCAGTTATGACTCCAGGCCCCTTGGCCTTGAGCGTCATCGTTACCTGGCACTTGGCACAGCCTTCGCCATTGCAGGTGCATTCTGAGGGAAGGTTGTATGACTTGATGTCTGTCTTGAGCGGCGTCAGGCCGAGGCGGTGCGCGATTATCTCGTCATAGAGTATCGAGCTGTTCTTCCTGAACTCCACGTCCTCGATGGCCATTATAGGCACGTGGTTGGCGATGTATCTCCTCAACAGGTTGAGATAGGTTATTTCAACCCCTTTGGCAGTGAACTTGAGCTGGCCCTTGTCCTTCTCGATAAGTTTGAGCTCCATTTAGACTCGCCTCCCTCTCCTTCCTCCTTTCTTTCGGCAGCCGTCATGCGGTACTGGTGTCGTGTCCTCAATGACCCCTATACGTAATCCCATCCTGCTCAATGCACGGACAGCAGCCTGTGCTCCCGGTCCGGGATTGCTGGGGCCGTTGTGGCCTCCGACAGACCGTATGCGGACATGGATGGCATTGACGCCCTTCTCGATCGCGGTCTCAGCAGCCTTCTTGGCTGCTATCATCGCTGCAGTCGGAGAGCTCTCCATCCTGTCACTCTTCACTACCTGACCTCCTGAAGTCCTGGCAATGGTCTCTGTGCCGGTGATGTCTGTTATATGAATTATCGTGTTGTTGTAAGATGCGTATATGTACGCGATGCCCCATCTGATCATGTTGCAACACCTCTCTCAGGGTGATCAGACGAGCTGAGCGATGACTTGGTGATGAATCCTATGTGGCCCTCCTCGACAGACTTGACCAAGTAACTGGGCTCTGTGACCTTATTGTCCCCTACCTTGATGTGACCGTGCACGATGAACTGCCTGGCCTGGCCGATGCTCCTGGCAAGACCCTTCCTGAATACCAGGGTCTGCAGGCGCCTTTCCATGATATCCTTGACGGTCAGGCTGAGGATGTCATCCATCGTAGCCTCTTCTTTGATGAGTCCGAGTCCCTGCAGCTTGCGGAGGAGCTGCTGCCTCTCCTTCTTCGCCTGCTCAGTATAGGCAGAAGACTTTATATGGCTGATGAAGGTCTTAACCATGGAGCCCATCTTCCAGATTTCGCGCTTGTTCTTGAGGCCGTATTCCTTTGTCAGAACCTTCTCTGCCTCTATCCTGCCTTTCTGCCATGGATGGCTGGGCGTCGCATACTTCTTCCTGGCTTTTTTCGGGTCTCCCATGTTCACTTACCTGAGGTTTTTTGGGGGCTCTTCCGCTTCACGCCTGTGACCTTGCCCTTGTTCCTCCTGAAATTGGACTTGGTCTTCTGGCCCCTCACAGGAAGGCCTAAGGCGTGGCGCATCCCCCTGTACGCCTTTATCTTCTTGAGGATCTTGATGTCATTGTCCTTGGTGAGCATGTAATCAGAGGTGAAGAGGTGCTTGTCCTCGCCTGTCTCTGGATCATTCCGCCTGTTCATCATCCACTTGGGCACGCCCGCAGTATGCGGGTTCTTCACGATGGTATCTATGGCCTTGAGCTCTGCTTCAGAAAGGTTCCCTGCCCTCTTGGCCCTGTCGATGCCTGCTAATGAGCAGACCATACTTGAATACATGAATCCCACGCCCTTGATCTTCAGCATGGCCTGGGCTATAGCCTTGTGGCCGTCAAGGTCAGTGTTCAGCACCCTGACTATGTACTTGAAATCCTTGCCTTTTATAGGCTCCTTTGCCTTTGGGATTTCTTTGCCTTTCGGCGGTTCCTGCTGCGGTTTTTCTTCTGCCATAGTCAATTTGCCGAGAACGCCAGCCCTGGCGCGTAAACTCGGGCTTTAGGGCTGGGAGTAAAGGTCAATTTATAAAGGTTTTGGTGGTTATATAGCGAATCTGTTGATAAATGGCTTTTAAGAAGCTTTCGAAACGCATTTATTATATCATGGATTCCCTATTTGTATGAAACCGGGATTTAGCGAGATGGGGGGGCTTCTCAGTAAGATTACTGAAGGTATTGAAAACAAGGAAATCTCTACTGTGATCATGGGGCATCTTAGAACGGCTATGGAACAGAATCCCTTCGCTCAAGCGAGACAGGAATATGAAAAAGAATCTTTAGGATGGGCAGCGAGAAAGGCAAAGGTATTCGAGCCTGTTGAGTATGGGGACAGGCTAATTGACCCGAAATCTTGCATTGAAGAGCTTTTTAATGATTTGGTGAATATATACGGCCTGATAATTGGAAGGACCATGCGTTCCTTGACTATGATAGCAGAAGACCGCGAGGTGCCTTTCTCAAACCAGGAAGAGCATAAGGGCTGGTACAAAAATTTCAGGGTCCTGCTAGTAAGTGACCTTTCGCTTACGGCAGACATTGCAGCTTGGGTATATCTCGTGTCTAAGAGACCTTTAGCAGGTAAGCGGTTTCGAGATGGTTTTTCAAAGAGCGGGATACTGTTGCCTGAGGCTCTTTCCCAGGATGTCTGGACATTAGGGCAGAATCTGTTAAGTGTGTATGACGCTTGGGAAAAGAAACAGCTCGCTAAATACTGATTATCTTTCTTTGACCTTGTGCTTGGTGGTGGAGAGGTCCACTATGTTGGAGGCAGAGCCCTCCTTCTCACCCTCGTACACCAAGAGACTGATGCCCTGGGCCAGGTCGGGATCGAGGTCCTCAGAAGAGGTCATGAAAATCTTGCCCACCTTGTTGGCAGAAGTGGTCACGATAGGCCTCCCGTATTCCTTGACGAACTCCTGGATCCAGTGGTCCAAGAGGCGGACACCCAAGGTCTTGCCGCCCAGGTTTACAGCTTTGGCCACACAGCCAGGCTTCTTGAGCTGGAATATCAGCGTGAAAGGCCCAGGAAGCTTCTTCAGCCAGTCCTCTGAGCCATCTATTATCGTGCAGTTATCCTCTATCCAGGCCAAGTCAGGGGCAATCACCGAGAAAGGCCTGTCCTTCTGCTCCTTCAGTGCCCTGAGCTTCTCGACCGCCCCTTCATTCGTGGCGTCGCAGCCTATGCCATAGATGGTATCAGTGGGATAGATGAAGAGAGTGCCGTCTTTGATTGTCTTGAAGAAGCTGAACTTGTTGATCAGCAGTTCGTCCTTGGTTATTGTCCTCATGCCTTACGGGAAATAGAAAGGATATAAAAAATGTATTATTTGAAAAGCAGGTCCCAGAATACAGCATTAAAGGGGCCAGTCATCCTCCCTGTCGATGTATGTAGGCAAATGCTGCATGTGCATCACCTCGAGAAGGCCAGGAACTGGGCCAGCTGGGTGTTGGTGGTGCGGAATGTCAGGTTTCTGATCTGGTTGAAGAACAGCTCTTTAATTTCGGTTTCCATCAGTATCACCTCATTATTGTTGGTCTTGTTGGTTTTGAAGCAGGGCAGGCGGGAGAGGGTGAAAGGACCTACCCGGCTTCGATAGGATATGATAAGAAATGGTGCTTATTAAGCCTCACGGCAGCATGTCCAGTGTCCAGTGGGGCTTCAGGCCTGATTTAAGAGCATTCATACAGAGAATTTTCGAAGGGGTTACCCTGGCCTTATGCCTAAGTCAGCAAGTTCTTTTATTACCTGATCGTTGTTCAGAAACAATACCGTGTTAATCCCAAGTCGTTTTGCTGGTTCAAGATACTCTTTTTTATTGTCGATATATGCTAATTCGCCAGGCTCATAGCCGACCTGACCAATGACCTTTTCCCAGATTCCCTCCTGAGTTTTACTCATTTTTAATCTATGTGATAAAAACAATCTATCAAAATATCTATTGAAATCAACCCACTTCTCGTAATTCGTAAACACGGGTCCAAAATTATTCGATAATAAAAAAACAGGATATCTCTTTCTCAACTCCAATATATAATCAAGCAATTCAATATTCACTTTTGGGATTGCTTCAAACAGATAAGCAAAATCCTGCGGATTTTTACTCTTGTCCAAAGAAGCAATAAAGCGCTCTAAAAATTGTTCAGGGGATAATTCTGCCCTTGCAAATGGTTGAATCAACGGCACAAATTTCCTTTTTACGAAAGATTCGTCTAGATTTAGCTTACTGCCCAATTCTCTTCCAAGAACATCTGCCCAATTCTCGACTGTGCATACCCCAAACCAATCAAAGATGATCCCTTTAATCATAATACCTCAATAATTACTAACCTAAATTTTAAAGCTTTCCGTTCTCTGATACCTATATCCAGATATATTGATATTTTAGTGGTCTGACAGTATTTGTCAGATGCATTAGCCTATCTTTTTTAAAGTCTTTTAGGAAAAGTGTTTAATAAGCCTCGCAACAGCATGTCCAGTGAGCTAATGATAATAATATGTTAGCTTGATGTCAGTCAAGGCAAGGATTTTATGGTAAATGTTAACCGGGATTTCAATCTTACAGGGCGCTTTTAGCTTCTCGCTCTTCTCTCCTACCGTATTCTCTATCTCATAGCTAATCTCTTAAGTAATGGAACATTTTAGGCATGGCTTTTTTGTCGTTGAATGTTTTTCGCAAATGATATTTTGCTGCAGGGAGAGTTTTCAGAAGCCTGTTGCTGAGCTTTTTTCGTGCTGGTTTCCAGCATTGTTCAGTAGGGTTTGTTTCTGGTGAATAATCAGGAAAATATTCGAGCTTGACTGTTTTCTTGTGTTCTTCGAGATAATTTCTGACAAGTTTTCCTTTATGTGACTTGGCGTTGTCGACGAAGAGCAAGTATTTTTTCCAGCGCCGTCTGAGAATTTCAAGAAATTTGACAAACTCTCGGGCCCTCTTTCTCTTATTGAATGCGAAGACAAAAGTTTTTTGACTGCGGGCACCAAAGACATTCGTGTACTTGTTGGCGTGATTGATTGTCACGACAGGATGGCTTCCTCGTCTCGCCCAACCACGCTGGACGATGGGGATGAGTCCAAAGGTCGCTTCATCTTGCGTGCCCACAACAAACCCTTTCTTTCGGTAATATCGCGCTTTCCGTCGAGCTTTTTTTTAAACCGCTCAATCACTTCTTTGCTCGGACGCTTGTAGTGCCTCTTGCGAGGCCGCAATAAAGAAAATCCAAGCGTGGTGAGCATTCGCCACACGTGCTGGTTCACAAAATCGACACCATATTTTCGCTTGAGCAAATCCTTCACTTCCTTCGTCGTCCATAAACTTCCAGGATTTCTAGGGGGACCACGTTCCAAATCTTCAACAAGTTTTTCTCGCTGCCTTATCGTCAACATAGGTTTCCTCCCTGACTGTTTAACGCTGTTCTTTGCAACAAGGCCTTTCTTCTGAAATCGAGTCAGCCAACCATGAATCGTCCGACGATGACGATCCAACAAATACGCTATCTCATCAATGCTTTTTCCTTGCTTGCGATGCACAGCGCATAGCAAACGCAACTTCGCCTTTACGTCTTTTTCACAAGCATACAACTGCCTGATCTTGCGTAATGATACGCCTTGCAAAAACAAATCTCCTTTCCCAAGATTCCACATAAACAACACCTCATAAGTTGATAAGATTCCTAAGAAGCACTACTATATAAAAGTTCCGAAATTAAAGAGATTAGCTATCACCCTCTATCAGAACGATTGTTTCAGCTTGCTTATGGGCATGATCAGAGCTTATAGTGCCCTTTTTCCTTACAACGAGGTTGAAGTTGCAGCAGTCATATATCACTCCACGTTCGTCCTGCTTTAGGATGGGTAATTCTTTGGAAGCCATGGGACATCCATAATATTGTGCAGTTAAATATTTTACTGTCTAAATATCCTTCAGATGCTTCCTATACTTCTTCAAGACCTCGTCCTCGATGAGCTCAGTGCCGAGCTCGAACAGAAAAAGGATGTCCTGCTTAGGGAGCATCTTCACTAGTTCCATGGTCGAGAAATGCTCATGCACCTTCTTCCAGCTGTTCTTCAGGACTAACGCGTTGAACTTGTTGCGCATGAGGTATTTGCCGAACTTGGCATGCGATTCGTTCAAGACCACCAAGAACTCATTCAGCCTCTCAGGCTTGTCCTTGAAGGAGAGTACGATGTTCTCAAAACACCTCAAGAGATGCAGCATCCTCTTCTCCTGGGTCAAGGGCCTTATCTCTGAGAGAAACCCTGCTGATAACCTGTCTTCTTTGATCAATCTGCTCAATTCTTTCCCGACTGCCTGATGGTCCATCAGTATCTGGTTCACTCCGGCTCCTGTGAACCTAGGGCTCCAAAGGCCAGCCTCTCCGAAGAAGAAGATGTTGTCTAGGGCGTTCTTCTTCAACTCCCCCATGAGGATCGTCCCTCGAGTCCGGGATACTTTTTTTGCGCCCTTTAATCCCGGATAGGAGCTCATAAATGTTTTCAGATATTTTTCAAGGGAGCTGGATTGCATGGTCTTGTTCTTCAGATAAGGGAAAACATGCACCTGGGCCATCTTATCAGAATATGGCATGACACCTCCGACCATGATCTCATCCAGACCAGGGATTTTCATGACATCCCAGATGAATTTCGTCGGATCAACCTTGATCCCTTTCAAATTGTACCCGAGTATAGGGAAGGAAGAATAATTATCGATCAGCCTGTATTTCTTTATGATGGGTGAGCTGGCTCCTGTGCAATCAATCAATAGCTTGGCCCACAACGTCTTTTTTCCTGTTTTTATTGATATTCCTCCATCTTTCCTCCTGAAATCCCTGACATATGAGTTCTGTATGAATGTAGTATCCTTGTCGCATCTATTGATGAACTCTCTCAACAGTTTATTTTCATAAAGCTGGCAGTAAGTGTCCTTGAACAGCCACTTTGCGCCGAGGTAATGGTTGAACTGGAGGAAGTTTATCTTGTCGTTAGCGACACAATCATTCAGCTTGAGTTTCCTTATGAGGTCCCTGAAAGATCCCCAGGATTTGGTCGTGAAGCCTATCCTTCTTTTTTCGATGACGCAGACCTTGTTCTGCCGGCTCAGGACAGAAGCGAGAGACAGTCCTGCAGGGCCGGCTCCGAGGATAATCACGTCATAGTTGCCTTTACCCATGAAACCTTTATCGCCACCTGCTTTTTATATATTTTTCTAAGCCAAAACCTTTATTAACACTCTTTGGCTCCGGGTTGTCATGCACGTCGCCATAATCATGGACGGGAACAGGAGGTATGCCAGGAAGAGGGGGCTTCCGCCTGAGAGGGGGCATCAGCTCGGCGTCAAGAAGGTAGAAGACCTGATAAGATGGTGCCCAGAGCTCGGCATAAAAGAACTCACCCTATACGCATTCTCCATGGAGAACTTCAACCGGAACCAGAAAGAGAAGGATCACCTCATGAAGATCTTCAAGAAGAGGTTCGAAGAGCTGATCGACCATCCTGAGATTGAGAAGAACAGGGTAAGAGTCAGGGTGATCGGCAGGATAAGCATGTTCCCGGAGGACGTACAGGAAAAGATGCAGAATGTCGTCAAGAAGACCGCTGGAAATGACAACTACACTGTCAACTTCGCCATGGCCTACGGCGGCAGGCAGGAGATAGTCGACATGGCCAAGGCGCTGGCGAAAGAAGTGAAAGAAGGGAAGCTCTCGCCGGATGAGATCGACGAGAAGGTTGTCGGCGAGCACATGTACCTCGACTCTGACCCTGACATAGTCATCCGGACTGGCGGCGAGAGGAGAGTATCAAATTTCATGTTGTGGCAGGCCAACTACAGCGAATGGTTCTTCCTGGACAAGATGTGGCCCGAGCTGGGGAAGGAAGACCTGGCCGAGGCGATCAGCGAATACAAGAAGAGGGAGAGACGGTTCGGAAAGTGACGGTCGCTTCGCATTAATATGATACTAAGGCCCCCTTTCAATATCCACCCAATACCCCACCTGCCCCCATGTAGTTTGCCTTTATTGCAGGCAGGTTAAGGCTCAATTGCCCCGTTCCCATACAGAATGTCTTTGAAGCCGTCTTGATGAGGCTGGCGGTCAATCCTATTTCTTCCTGTCAGCGAGGTGTTCAGCCAGGGCTTTGAGGTTGTCCTTGGCCTCCTGGTCAGCTTCCAGCTTGTCGATCTTGGTAAGGGCGTCACCAGTATAAGTGCTGATGAGGCCCTCAGAATAAGCCAGTGAGCCCGAGTCCTTGACTATCTTCCGGATCCTGTTGAGCGTCTTGGCCTGGAAGTTCTTGCCGAAGTTCTTCTTGAGAAACTCACTGTCCTGGGCCTTCCGCAGGGTCTTTATCACAAGCAGGTTCATCCTTCCCTGCCTAAGGTCGGTGCCAGCGGGCTTGCCAGTGCTGGTTCCGTACAAGCCAAGGATGTCATCCCGCAGCTGGAAGGCAAGGCCGAGAGGAAGCGCTATATGAGAAAGTCTCCATAGCCTGCCGGCCCCTGCGCAGACAGCGCCGAGATGCAACGGCCCCTCGAAAGTGTACCTGGCAGTCTTCATCATGTGCAGGTCCATCACATCCTGCGGGGAAGCATCGATGCCCAGGTTGAGGTCTAGCCATTGGCCGTGACCGGTCAAGATTATGACCTCGTTGAACTTCTTCAGGAGCTTGACTCTTACGGGTTCGGGAAAATCTGAGTCAACTATCAGCCTGTAGGCCTCGGCCTGCAGAAGGTCGCCAGCCAGGATGGCAGCATTGAGTCCTTCCTGATTGTCCTTGTACAGCCTGTGGAACGTGGGCTTGCCCCTGCGCTTGTCGTCACCGTCCATTATGTCGTCGTGGATGAGGAAATATGAATGCATGAGCTCAACAGCTGCGGCTATGTCAAGGACAGGAGCGGGGTCAGCATTGCTGAACAGCCTGAAGCCGGTCATGACAAGATACGGCCTGATGCGCTTGCCCGGCCGGAGGACGAACTCCTGCAGGTTCTTATAGATGCCCTTGGATGATTCAGGGATCTCAATCTCCTGGAAGAACTTATTTAGCCTGTCCTCTATCTCCTTCTGGATCGCCTGGTTGAGCATAGAAGGGGGTAGTCAGGTGAGAAATATAAAGGTTGTGCCCTTACTGCGTCTCTTCCTCGACCCATTTGAGGTAATCATTGTCCCCCTGGACTTCCCAGGATAGGATGCAGGGCAGCTCGAAGCTGTGTAGCCTTCTGACTTCTTCAGTCACCTTATGGAAGAGCTCCTTCCTGGTCTTCGCCAACAGGGCAACCTCCTTGTCCTCGTTGAGCTTGCCCTTCCAGGTGTAGAAAGACTTATGGGCAGAGCAGTTGGCGCAAGCGATAAGCTTCTTGCCGAGCAGCTCTGTAGCAATCGCCTTGGCTTCCTTCTCGTCCTTGCAGGTTATATACACCATTATTGCTTCCATGGGATTCGCCTGATGGCTTTGTTGGCAAAGTATTATTTAAAACTAGTGGAATCTGGTACACTTTGGCACGCTGTCAAAACTTTTGCCTGGATACTACATTCTCGGCTAAACACGATTGTTCCATATATGAATCGTAAATTAAGCATAAACTATTTAAAGGAACAAGTGTTCCATAGGTGATATGATTACTAAATACGCACTCTTCAAGGTCTTTGAAGCATTGAGAAATTCCAGTGAGGCAGAGTCTGTAAGATCGCTTGCGAGGAAGGCGAAGGTGGGGGTCGCAACATCCAAGAGATGTCTTGATTACCTATTAAGCAAGAGGTTGGTGGAAAAGAAAGTGTTGGCAAGGCTTTATCAATACAGCTTGAACGAAGATAACATCCTGACCCGCCAGCTGAAGGTGACGATGTCCATCTCTGAACTTGAAAATTCCGGTCTGGCCGGAGAGATCAGGGAAATATATCCACAAACCTTATCAATAACCTTGTTCGGTTCGGTAGCCACAGGACATGACAACCCAAAAAGTGATGTTGATATCTTGTTAATAACGAGAAAAGAGGTCAAGATGAGACCATTGAACGCTGAAAAGAGGCTTAAGAGAGAGCTGTCAATAGTCAACTATTCGCATAACGGCTGGAAGAAGGCAGACAAGGCTTTCTATGAGGGGGTGATCGTCGACGGCCTCCAGTTGTTTGGTGAAGTCCCTGCGGTGAGATGATGGATGTCCATGATTGTTATGACAAGGGCTTATTGAAAAAAGGGATTCCGGACATGGAGATATCAAGAAAATCGATCAGCATAGCATTGAAGAAATTGAAGCGTGCAAAGAAGCTGATTAAGCTGAAGGTGTATGAAGAAACGATCACAAATTCTTATTCCGCGATGTTCCATGCATCTAGAGCACTTCTCTTCAAGGATGGTGTCAGAGAGAAGAGCCATTATGGGCTTTTCCTTTACATAAAGGAAAATTATTCAGACAAGCTTGAGAAGAGATTCATCAATGAGCTCAACGCCTTGAGGATGGAAAGGCACGAGATCAATTATGGTCTTGATGAACCTGAGATTGAGGAAGAGGATGCGAGGCATGCGGTCAAGACAGCAGAGGACTTCCTTGGGACGATTAATAAGATGATCTGTGGGGTGGGCAGCCGTTAAAATGACAAAACCACTATATCTCGAAGACAGCTACATGAAGGAATTCACGGCGAAGGTCACATCGGTCGATGGATGCAAAGTTGAGCTGGACCAGAGCGCGTTCTACCCTGAATCAGGAGGGCAGCCAGGAGACCAAGGGAAGATTTTCATAGGGGATGACGAGTTCAATGTGAAGCTGGCCAGGAAGGACAAGGGCAGGACAGTGCACGAAGTGGAAAAGGAAGGGCTTGCTCCTTGTGATGAGGTCACGGGTGAGATCGACTGGGAGCGAAGGTATAGGCTGATGCGCATGCACACAGCTGCCCACGTGCTTTCAGGTATAATAAGCCAAGAGACAGGAGCAGACATAACCGGGAACCAGCTCGGCATAGAAAGGAGCAGGATAGACTTCTCGCTGCAGGACTTCGATAGGGAGCAGCTGCAGAGCTATGAGGGCGAGGCCAACGAGCTGATAGCCAAGGAACTCCCGGTGAACATGGTCACGTTGCCGAGGGAAGAGGCCTTCAAGATACCGTCCATAGTCAAGCTCAGGATGATGCTGCCGGAAAGCGTCAAGCAGATAAGGATAGTCGACATCGAAGGCTTTGACAAGCAGGCGTGCGGCGGCACACACGTCAAGAACATCAAGGAGATCGGGAATGTCTCCATCACCGGCGCAGAGAACAAGGGCAAAGATAACAGGAGGATATATTTCACAATCGGATGAGAATCAAGCAGATGCAGCAGGAAATGAGAAAGTCAGGCATCGGAGCATGCGCGTTCTTCAACACAGGACTGGCGAAGAAAGATGCCATGGTGCAGTATCTTGCAGACCTGGATCCGGAGTATGGCCTGGTCGTCGTCAAGCAGCAAGGCAGCTATGTCGCGCTCACGAAGATGGAGCGGTTGAGATATGATGGGAAGCTGCGTCTGAAAAACCTGAAAACAGATTTCTATAAAGAATTTCCACGGGTCAAGAAGCTCGGCCTGAATTTCTCAATGGTCAGCATGAAGGAGAAGGCGCATCTGAAGAAACATGTCAAGTCAAGGCTGGTCGATGCCACCGACATGGTAAATTCTTTGAGGGCTGTGAAGACCCAGGAAGAGCTTGTCAGGATAAAGAAAGCATGTGCGATAGGGGATAAGATATATCAAGGGCTTTTCTCAAGGAAGTACAGGACTGAGGCAGAGGTCAAGGCCAGGATAATATCTGAGACATATGCTAACGGCTGCACGCCGAGCTTCGAGCCTATTGTGGCGTCAGGCAGGAATTCTGCCTTGCCCCATTATGCTGAAAGCAGTAAGTTACGGCAAGGTCCTGTGATAATCGATTTCGGTGTCAGGCATAAGGGCTATTGCTCAGACATGACCCGGACAGCATATGTCGGCAGGATTACGAAGAAGGTGAAAGAAGCCCATTCTAAAGTGTTGCAGGTCTTGGATGACAGCATTACCATGGCAAAGCCTGGCGTCGAGGTCAGCCTGATGGCAAAACATGCAAAGAAGCAGCTCGGAAAAAGATTGTTGCACAACCTCGGCCATGGGATCGGCCTTGAGGTGCATGAACTGCCTAAATTCACAGAGAATAATGAAGCAAGGCTGGAAAAAGGCAATGTGGTCGCGATCGAACCGGGATATTACACGAAGGATTTCGGCATACGCATCGAGGACGATGTCGTTGTCGGCGGAAAGGTGCTGACAAGGGCGCCGAGAGAGATGGTCCATTTAAACAGGAAATAGAAAGATTTATATATTACCTAGATTCATATGTCACTATTAAATAGTAAGGGATAATGAGGGTGAATAATATGGGAACTGATGCAACTGCAGGAATGGGTTATGAGACTCATATCGGAGTAAGACTATTAGGCATGCCTCAGAGTGTGGATAAGAATCAACCGCTCTATGAGATGCTTGGCGTCACTGACCAAAGGCTTGATGACTTTGAACAGGGGTCAAGGAATCCTGAGGGGCTTTATGTCAGGATAGCCAATTTCGAGCTCTGGCAGGTGAGGTTCGCGATGGAGCTAACAAAACTGCACAGCAGCGCCGGTCCAGTAACCACAGATGCCGCAATCGATCTTGCTGCGCTATTAAGACCGAAAGAAGCCTTACTGATGCTTAACGAAATCAGGGCTGGCAACACCGATATCGATAAAATTGCCGGGAGTTTTTATAAGCCGCATCTCCCAGGAGCAGGCATATGCGAGGAACGTGCGGAGGATCTTGTGGACCATTACGCTCACCTAGAAAGTCGGAGTCAGGCCGATGATGAGATGGACATTCTAGAGCAAAGCCCTGAGGACGATCCTGAAGACGCCATGAGGCTTGCTGTAGCGCTTGAGAAGTGGAATCCATTGTTATTCGAAGGCTACAGGATGGACCCCGCAGATACGAAAGAGCTTAGAGGCTGATCTTCCATCTCGTGCCCTGCTTGGTGTCGTCGAGCAGGACGCCTTTTTTCTTCAATCTTTCTCTTAAGACATCTGCCTTCTTGAAGTCTTTCTGCTTCCGTGCCTCTTCCCGCTCCTTGATCAGGTTCAACAGTTCCTTGGGCAGGGTCTGCTCTTCGACGTCGAGGATCCCGAGGACAGAGTCAATCTTCTCCATGAACTCCAGCACAGCCTGATTGTCGGCAGGAGTGAGCTCAGAGCTGTTGATCTTGTTCGTGAACTCATGCATCACTGCGAGGGCCTCGCTCATGTTCAGGTCGTCATCCATGACCTTCCTAAACCTATCTTCTGCCCGGCCGATGACCGATAAGATGCCTGCTGTGGCCTGGCCGGCTCCTGCTCCTTCCTTCGTCCTGCGCATGAAGTCTTCCAATCTCTCGAGGGTGTTCTTGGCATAGTCGAGGCCATTGAAGGTGAAGTTGAGCTGCTGCCTGTAATGGGTCGCCATCAGGAGGAATCTTACTGCCTTGGCAGGGTAGCCCTTGTCGATGGCATCCTCAAGGGTGAGGAAGTTGCCCAGGCTCTTGGACATCTTCTTGCCCTCAACGATAAGGTGTTCGCAGTGCACCCAATAATTGACGAACTTTCTTCCGGTCGCTGCCTCGCTCTGCGCGATCTCGTTCTGGTGGTGCGGGAAGACCAGGTCAACGCCGCCCGTATGGATGTCAACCTGTCCTAACAGCTTCAGGCTCATAGCGCTGCACTCCATGTGCCATCCTGGCCTGCCTTTTCCGAACGGGCTGTCCCAGAATACATCCCCGTCGTCTTCGGTGTGAGCCTTCCAGAGAGCGAAGTCTCTCGCGCTGCGCTTCTCGTACTCGTCCTGGGATACACGGGCACCTGCTTTCAGGTCTTTCACTTTCAGGTTTGCCAGCTTCCCATAGTCCTTGAACCTGCTGATGGAGAAATATGTGGAGCCGTCGTCAGCCTGGTAGGCATAGCCCTTTTTCATGAGTTTGTTGATGAGCTGCTGCATCTCCCCGATGAACTCGGTCGCCCGGGGGAAACGGTCTGCCGGCAGGATATTGAGCTGCTTCAGGTCGTCGAAGAAGAGCTTCTCGTAGCGCTCGGTGAACTCCTTCAGGGCGATGCCTTCCTGCCTCGCGCCCTTGATGGTCTTGTCGTCCACGTCGGTGAGGTTCATGACATGGGTGACTTTGTAGCCGCTGAAGATCAGGTAGCGCTTCAGGATGTCTGAGAAGATGAAGCTGCGCCAGTTGCCGATGTGCGGCACGTTGTATACGGTCGGGCCGCAGGAATACATGGAGACCTTGCCTGCGCGGATGGGCTTGAAGACCTCTTTCTTCCTTGAGAGCGTGTTGTAGAGCTTTAGCATGGATGAAAGGGCTGATTTGTGGTATTTAAGGGTTTTGATTGGAGATGGCAAATGTTAAAAATCATCCTTGATTACCCCTTCTTTGTGAAAGAAGGACCGTTGTTGGGGGAGGATGAATGGATCGGATTCCAGATAAAGGAAGGGCCGTGCAACCAGGGCTGTGATTACTGCTATGAGCGGGCTACGGCATTCGACATCTTGAGTCGAATGGTCGGCCAATCTGAAATGAGCAGATATGAAGGAATGGACAACAGACGGCTTGCCGAAGCCTTGAAAGAATTTCCCGGCAGGCGGCTTGAGATGAGAGTAGACGAACTCCAGAGGTGGTTCTCGATACTTGAGGATGCCGGGATCAAGAGGGCCTTTCTCATCGGCTCAGAGCCGACCGAACATTCCGGATTCGAATCAATCGTCGACAAGGCGTCTGAATCAGGGTTGGAGCTGCTGGTCTATACATCTGGGAAAGATCTTCGTGCCTTGTTCCACCCTTCTGTCAAATACATAGTATTGCACATGGATCATGGGAAAGACGTTGATAGGCATGAAGCTTACTTCGCACAATTCATGGACTCCGTAAATCAGTTGCTCAATGACGGAAAGGAGATACACATGCGAATGAATTTTTCTGATGAGGGATTGTCAGGCCAAGACCTGGTTTTCAATTTCTTTGATGGGATTGATGAGAGATATCGGCCAGACGTCATGCTCAAATATTCATTCAGTTCAAGAGTGCGGGGTGCTAAGGATATAAAATATTTCAATCCGGGCACGATGAAGGAGACAGTCCCGAACCTCTTGGTATTCATCGACGAATTCAAGGAAAGATATCCTGATTCCCCCATGTATGCAGAGAGGCCCCTGTTCCCCTGCACTTTCGGTGATGGGGTGTGGGACGAATACAAAGAAAAAGGAGGGTTGACATCGACATGCAGGATGGAGTTCGTGGTCTATTCGGACCGAGGCATCACATTATGCCCCCCGGCAAAGCACATGATTGATGCCAAAGATGTCCGGACAGGCGAAGGATTGAAAGTTGCGATACAGCGCATGAAAGAAAGGATATACGGTGTGGCCATGAAACCCTCTTTCCATGAGTGCGGGCCATGCGAGAGAAGGGTTGACCTCTCATGCCAGGGAGGGTGTCTGGGATATAAGGACGCTTAAATCTTTCAAGAATTTTCTTTAGCCAATGCTTCAGCCACCCGTCGGGTGAGTTCCCAGTCATGGATACGAGTCGTTATGTCTTCGCGGGTCCGCTCAAAATATGCGTTCTGCCTCTCTTCGGCGAGCTCGTTAGGAGTCATCTCCCTGGATATCTGCGGGAAGACGGCGCTGTCGTCTTTGTATTTTGGGTGCTGCTCAAGGAATGATCAGTAAGCCTTGACCAACTCCTCTGAGTCGTCTATATGCGTGGGGCAGAAGCCGCCCACAGTCCCGATTATCATGGACATCATGCCGAAGGCAAGATCATGATCAGTGCCCTTTCCGCAGACTATGCATTCGTATTCTTTCATGGAACATCTAATGAGTAGAGTCGTTGCTTGCACCTGAAATTATGTTGCCGATGGCCTTGCCCGGGTCGTAGTGGAGCTTGATGCCCAAGAACTTTATCCTGTCGATGATGGTGCCGTACTTCACCTTCTCCCCTTCTTTCACTGCAGCCATGAGGTTGCCCATCTGGGCGACCATCTCCTGCTTGGCAGCAGCATCCCTGGCAGCGTAGGTCTCCTCGGCCATGCCCATCTCTGGTACGGGCTGGAGCACGCCCATTATTGCACCCACAAACCGATTTCCGACGAGGTCTGTGTTGTATTTCGCGTGCTCCTCATTGGGTTGGATGGAATCATATGCGTGCTTGACCACTCCCTCGAGCCTCACCAGGTCATCGAAGATGGCTTTGGCATCAGTTCCCTTGAACTTCATGATATACTGGATATATTCCAGCTCGCTGTCAGCGTCTATCCTTCGGAACCCGAAGCCATTCTCGAGCATCAATACAATGAAATCGTCCTCTATCAGCCGGAGGTCTCTCCAGCCCTGGTAGAAATGGTACTCACCCACCACGTAATCGTCGCCGACATAGAAGTTGAAGCTGTCCTTGGCTATCTGTGTGCTGCCGGCGACCTCGTAATGGAGCACCTCCCATGGGCATACCTCAAAGCCCCGGCTTACTAAGGCATCGATATTGCCTTGTCTGTCTGGCATGTGAAAGGGGGAATCCGTCATAGTATATAAATCTGATTTATTTACAATATTGAAAATAATTATTGTTTCAACTCAGTTCGAACAAAAAGCAACGTTTATAAACTTCTATAGGGTTCTTTGAGAGACAATGGTACTATGCATGCTCGCGCTGCCGGTGTTCGCTGTCTTAGCTATTTTCAGCGTCAAGTACAGGCGGCTGACACTGGACGCATTGGACTGCCTGTTCAGGACTGTCCAGCTGAAGAAATGCGACACAGGCCTGGACCAGAAGATAAAAGCGAGCCTGACCGGAAAGGTGTTCAAGTTCTCCCCAAGCCTGGGGGGATTCTTCTACAAGCACTACAAGATTATATCTTGGGTCATACTGATACTCTTCATCTGGAGCTTCTTCACAGGCTCTGTAGGGTTATACAACTACATCCAGTACGGCAACTGCAACGGCCCGGGATCGACAGGGATATGCATATTTGACCCCACAGGGGAGCACAGCGGGATATCTGAGTGCGAAGACCTTGAGATCGACACGCATGAAGGTAAGAACATCACATTGCCCATACTCAAGGACGATGACCCGATAATCGGTCCAGAGGGTGCGGAACTGACAGTCATATGGTTCGGATGCTACAGCTGCAAATACACCAAGATTGCAGAACCGATTGTCAAAGAAGTGATAGAGCATTACAATGGCAGGGTAAATTTCCAGTTCAAGACCTTCTTCCTGCCGAGCCATGAGCTGAGCTATGAGAGCTCATTGGCAGCAGACTGCGCACAGGAACAGGGAAGATACTTTGAGTACCATGACAAGCTGTTCGAGAACCAGGAGGAACTCAACGCTGTCACATTGGTCAGGCTGGCATCCGATATCGGCCTTGACGTCCAGCAATTCGAAGCATGCATGCGGAGCGAGAAGTACAAGTCAGAGGTCGAAGGCGACACCCTGATGGGCATAAACGCCGGCATACCGGGAACGCCCACATTCTTCGTGAACGGCCAGAAGATAGTGGGGCCGAAGCCCGCAAAGACATTCATAAAAATCATCGATGACGAGCTTGAACACTCTCAATGATATTTTCCAAAACACATAAGTATCATCAATTTATACAATCAGATATGTCACCAATAAGGTGTATCCATCCATGAAGATCTATTTCGCGAGCCAATCCTTTTATCCGCACATCGGCGGCGTGTCGACATACCTGCTGAACCTGGCGAAAGAGCTCAAAGCCAGGGGCAACGAGGTCATCGAGCTGCACCTCAGGCCGTCTCATGCACCGAGCAATGAAGTGATAGAGAAGATTGACATAATAAGAGTGCCGAGGGAGCCCCTGGACAGGAAGATGCTCAAGGGATACGCCAAGTTCAAGGAGGCCATATACAAGGAGAGCCACGGCCTCGGCGGCTTCAGCAGGACGCCCATCGAGATGGAAGGATATGACGACTACGTCCAGATAAACGAGGCATTCGGCCAAGAGGTAAGAGAGTTGCTAAACAAGGACCCGGCAGACGTCATAAACATCCACGACTTCCAGCTTCTCTACCTATACAAGTATGTGCCAAGGGGCACCCCACTGGTCCTGACATGGCACATACCCCTCGCCAAGTCGATGTCCACGCCCCTGAAGAAATACCTGGTCAAGCACCTCAACATGTACGACAAGGTAGTGTTCTCATCGCCCGAATACATAGAGGCAGCGATAAGGATGGGCATAAAGAGGGAGAAGTGCGAGCTCATACACCCTATATGCAACACGAACATCTTTAAAAAAATGGATGTCGACAGGGAGGCGGTGCTGAAGAGGTACAAGATACCAGTCGGCAGCAAGACGGTCATGAGCGTCCAGCGCATAGACCCGAAAAGCGGGCACGAGCAGCTCATAAAGGCATGGTCTGCGGTGATGAGAGCGGTTGCGGGGGCGAAGCTGGTCTTCGTCGGCGGCCAGTCCATGAGCAACAAGCTCTCGAAGGACAGGCAGGTCTACCAGGACAGGGTAATGGCGATGATTGCCAAGTCGGGCCTCAAGGAAGACATAATCTTCACGGGCAACATCGATTATACCAAGCTGCCAGAGCTCTATAATGCTGTCGATGCCATAGCCTTATGCTCGCAGAACGAGGGCTTCGGCCTCTCGGTAACAGAAGGGATGAGCTGCGGCAGGCCGATAATCGGCACGAACGTCGGCGGCATACCTCTCCAGGTGCAGGACAAACAAAACGGCTTCATCGTCGAGCGCGGCGACATAAAGGCGACATCAGACAGCATCATCAGGCTGCTCAAGGACGAGAAGCTGCGCAGGAGGTTCGGCAAGCGCAGCCTCGAGCTGGTGGAGGAGAGCTTCAAGCTCGACATCGGCGTGGACAAGTACATCCACCTGTTCAACAGCCTCATGCGCGAGAAGGATGAAGGCAGGTGCCTCGAGAAGATGGACGCTGATGACGTCAACGCACTGGTGACAGACTTCGACAGGACAATCACCGACAGGCCGGGAGTCTTGAGCAGGAATGTCATGAAAGAGCTCAAGAAGCTGAAGACCATGCACATCCTCGCAACCGGAAGGCCATTCGAATTTGTGAAACGGCTGGCGAGGTCGCATAGGATATGGGACGCCATCGTATGCGAGAACGGCGCAGTGGTATACTTTCCCAACTCGAAGAAGACCATCATCATAAACTCGGTTTTCATGGACAAGGCCAGGAAGACGCTTGAAGAAAAGAGGATAGCCGGACAGTACGGCGAAGTGGTCATCAGCCTTTCCTTGGACACATTCGAGAAGGCCAGGCCGCTGCTGGCGAAGCTCAGCAAGAACCTCAACTATGTCAGAAACGTAGATGTGATGATGATACTTCCAAAATTTGTGGACAAGGGCAGGAGCGTCAAGGTCGTGCTAGACTATTTTGGAATCGACAGCGACAAGATAATCGTCGTGGGCGACGCCGAGAACGACCTGGACCTCTTCAGGATACCAGGATACAAGGTGGCTGTAGCGAACGCACACCCCAAGCTCAAGATCATCGCTGATGAGACAACAGAGAACCCCTCATCAAGAGGGGTGATCGAGCTCGTGGAGAAGCTGCTGAGGAAATGATGGACTACGGACTAATAGGCAACTGCAGGACCTGCGCGCTCATAGGCAAAGACGCATCCATAGACTGGATGTGCTATCCAGACTTCAGCAGCCCGAGTATCTTCGGACGGATACTCGATAGGAGGAAGGGCGGCAGCCTCTCGATAAGGCCCACGGGAAAATATTCTGTAAGCCAGCAATACATCGAAAAAACAGCCATCCTGGAGACTGTCTTCCAATCAAGAAACCATGCCTTTAAGGTCATAGACTTCTTCCCGCGCTACAAGAGACTGATCGCAGGCAAATTCTCGAGGCTGATAACTAACAACTATCTTGTGCGGATAATCCAGCCCATAAGGGGACAGCCGAGGTTGAGAGTGAAGTACGATCCGAGGCCGGATTATGCGCGGAACACACCTGAAGGTGGAACGGAACAATTCAAGCTGGAATCCAACCTGAATATAGAAACCATTATGAAAAGCGGCCTTTTCATGCTCGACCATTCCTTCTATTTTGCCATGGGAAATCCCAATGCGCTTACCATGAAGAAGTGCAAAGGCCTCCTCGCCTCAACCAGGAACTATTGGAGGAGATGGGTCGAGACACTTGTTCTTCCGGAAACCAACAAGGAGATCATCATCCGGTCCGCAATAACACTCAAGCTGCTGACCTTCAGCGAAACAGGCGCGATAATAGCTGCGCCGACGACATCATTGCCTGAAGAGGTGGGCAATGTCAGGAACTATGACTACAGGTATTGCTGGGTGAGGGATGCGGCATTCTGTGCTGATGCGTTTAAGAAGATCGGCCGGGACTACGAGGCGAAGAAGCTGATGGAATTCATCATAAAGGTGGCGCTGAGGGACGACCACATACAGGTGATGTATGGTATCCGCGGTGAGACAAGGCTGGAAGAGAAAATGCTTTCTCATCTTTCCGGCTTCAAGGGATCGAGGCCTGTGAGGATAGGGAATGCAGCCAATAGGCAGAGACAGCACGACATCTACGGTTCGATAATCGACATCTTCTACCTCTATTTCGTCTACTATGAGTA
Organism: Nanobdellota archaeon; assembly: GCA_018816705.1. Lineage (GTDB taxonomy): Archaea > Nanobdellota > Nanobdellia > Woesearchaeales > JAHIVG01 > JAHIVG01. The sequence goes on along the minus strand of JAHIVG010000025.1, from coordinate 16,629 downwards.
TGAAAGGGTGGTAAGGAGCAGATACTGGGGGATCCTCAAGTATGCGGTCAACCAGATCAAGTTCAACTGGGACAGCAAGGACAATGGCATCTGGGAGTTCAGGGAAAAGCTGGAGCACTTCACATATTCGAAGCTGATGTGCTATATCGGGGTGGACAGGGCGATAAAGATTGCGCAGCATTTCGGCAAGGACGAGTCAATAGGCGAATGGACCGGGCTGCGGGAAGAGATACGGGAGGACTTACTGAGGAACGGGTGGAGCAAGGCAAGGAATGCGTTCACGATGCATTACGGCAGCAGATATCTCGATGCGTCATTGCTGCTGATGACATATCATGAGTTCCTTGAGAAGAATGACCCCCGGCTCATTGACACCATCAAGGCGATATACACGAACCTGAGGAGGGACGACCTCGTAATGAGGTATAAGGTAAGGGATGATTTCGGGATTTCGAAGAGCGCGTTCACGGTGTGCTCTTTCTGGTTAATCGACGCCCTGTATTATATCGGCGAGGTCGAGAAGGCCAGGAGGATATTCGATAGGATAATCGCACGGGCGAACCATCTCGGGCTGTTTTCTGAGGACATGGACACCAAAACAAAAGCTTTATTAGGGAACTTTCCGCAGGCATACACGCACATGGCGCTGATCAACTCCTCGATACTGCTCAGCGAGTGGTCAGCCAAAAGGAAGAAGATAGACTGGAGCAAGGTGCAGAGAAAGAAGTGGTTTTGATGAAAAGACTTGTCAAGTATCTACCAATAATCGGGGAAAGGCAGCTTGAGCGCATAAGGAAAGAGGCAAAGCCGCTGGAAGGGAAGCACATCATCCATATCAATTCCACGTATTACGGCGGCGGGGTCGCAGAGATGCTCAACAGCCTTGTTCCGTTGTTCAATGACCTCGGAATAAACATGGGCTGGAGGCTGCTGAAAGGGAGTCCTGATTTCTTCTCCATCACCAAGAAGTTCCACAACGCGCTGCAAGGCGAGGACATCAACCTGACAGCGATGAAGAAGAAGATTTACCTCGAGGTCAACCGCACCAATTCTGAAATCACGCACATAGCGCACCACGACGCGGTCATCGTCCACGACCCGCAGCCATTGCCCCTGATAAACTACTACAAGAAGACCCAGCCATGGATATGGCGATGCCATATAGACCTGTCGAGGCCGAACAGGGTGCTCATGAACTACCTCAAGACCTTCATCGAGCGCTATGACAAGATAATCATATCCAAGAGCACGTTTAAGCACAACTTCAAGGTGCCGCAAGAGGTCATCTACCCCTCGATAGACCCGCTGTCGACCAAGAATATTGAAATGGCGGACTGGAAGGTCCACAAGTACATGAAGAAGTACGGCTGCGACACCGACAAGCCCATAATCAGCCAGATATCGAGGTTCGACAAGTGGAAAGACCCCCTTGGGGTGATAAGGGCCTTCAGGATGATCCGCGAGAAGGTGGACTGCAGGCTGGTGCTGCTCGGGTCGATGGCAACGGATGATCCAGAAGGCCAGAAGCTCTATGAGCAGGTCTTGGAGGCCGCAAAAGGGGACAAGGACATAAAGGTCATCAACTTTGAGAACGACACCCTTGTGAATGCGCTGCAGAGGGCATCAGCAGTCGTGATACAGAAATCATTGAAGGAAGGCTTCGGGCTCACAGTTTCTGAAGCGTTATGGAAGAAGAAACCTGTGGTCGCGATGAACGTGGGAGGGATACACCTGCAGATAAAGAACGGATACAACGGCTACTTGGTCAACTCTGAGGAAAGCACAGCGAGGGCAGTCGTCGCGTTGCTCAAGAACCCGAAGAGGGCGGAGCAGATGGGTGAGCGCGGCCACAACGTGGTGAAGAAAAACTTCCTGATAACAAGGCACCTGATGGATTATATAACCCTGCTCAAGAAGCACATAATACACTACAAGGTTTAGGGGGGATTACGAATGGTGGACTTATACACAAACTATGGGGGGAATACCGTCGTGCAATACATGGTGTTCCTCGGGATTGTCCTGGTGGCTGTCCTGGCCATCAAGATATTCAAGATATACATCATCAGGGTGCTGAAGCACGTGGCCAAGAGGTCGAAGAACGACGTGGATGACCTGGCCGTGGGGATAGTGGACGCGCTCCCTTGGTATATCTACGCGATAATCTCAATCCACTTAGTTTCCAGGATGCTCGCCATCCCGCCGATCGCATCAACAATAATCAAGCTGGTCACAATAGTGGCATTGGGCTTCTTCACGGTGAGAGCGGCAGGAAGGGTCGTGGACTATTTCGTGGACAAGGAGGTCAAGAAGCGGCAGAAGGAGACTGGTGTCGAGGCAAGGTCTGTCGTGGTGCTGCTGGGAAGGATAGTCAAGGCGGTGCTGTGGCTGCTCGCAATTCTTGTGATGCTCTCGAACATGGGCGTGCAGATAACGCCGTTGATAGCAGGCATAGGCGTGGGAGGCATAGCGATAGCATTCGCGCTGCAGAACATACTTGAGGACCTGTTCAGCTCGTTCTCTATCTACTTCGACAAGCCGTTCGAGGAGGGCGACTTCATAATCATCGGCGCAGACATGGGCATCGTGAAGTACATCGGCCTCAAGACCACGAGGATACAGACCCTGCAGGGCCAGGAGCTGGTGGTGTCCAACAGGGAGCTGACATCCTCGCGGATAAACAACTACAAGAAGATGGAGAAGAGGCGCATCGTATTCTCTTTTGGGGTGGAATACAGCACTCCGGTAACCAAGCTGCGGGGAATAAAGAAGATAGTCAAGGAGATCATCAGCAAGAACAAGCTCGCTTCCCTGGACAGGGTGCATTTCAAGGAGTTCGGCAACTTCTCCCTGAACTACGAGGTCGTCTATTACATAGACTCCAAGGAATACAACGTCTACATGGACATCCAAGAGAGGATAAACCTGGAGCTGAAGGGGCGCTTCGAGAAGGAAGGAATCGGGTTCGCCTACCCCACGCAGACGCTGTTCGTGAAGAAGGAATGATTTATTTTTTCCCGGTCTTCCAGAGCAGGTCGAAGAATATCCTGTAAGAGTCAGCGACATCTGAGGACCTTATGACGAACGCCATCGGGACTTCAGACCAGAGGATCAATGCGACCTTGTCGTTGTAGATGAAGGTAGTCGAGGGGGGCATCTGACGTTCTCTTAAGTATCTGATCTCGGCATGCTTCAGGGTCTTCTCCCTCTTATGCTTCCTGACTGTGTCCGAGTAGATGATCCTCTGCTTGATCCTCTTCTTCTCCCTCCTGTCCTGCCAGTGCAAGTAATAGGCGCCGAATATCTCCTTGAATCTGCCAGTCGCACCCAAGACAAGAAAATCTGTATTGCATGTCAGGATGTCCTCGAACACAGATTTCAGGCCTTTCTTCCCCTTATAGACAGTGCCTTCCTGGCTCTCTTTTGAGAGCTCCCTTCTCAGCTCAAGCTCAGGAAGGAGCTTTTTCAGCTGGTTTTCCTGAGCTTCAAGTTTGTTTTTCTTTGATCCGATCAGCTCGAACAATCTTTTTGCAGGCTGGGCCTCGAAGTTTTTCCGATTGGCCTGGATGACATAATGCACAAGGCCCTTGTCGATGAGAAGGTCGAGGAGGTTGTAGACTGCGGCGCGGTGCATCCCCAAGCGCTTGATCAACAGGCCTGCTGGCACAGAGCCGAGCTCCATCAATGCCAGGTAGGTCTTGACCTCGTTGTTCGTGAGGCCGAGCTCTCTTAAGAGGGTGTTGATGTCCATGGCCATCAGGCTGGTTTAAATGTTTATAAAAGTTGTCATAATATAATGTTATTACAATAATTTATATATGGTTTACTACTTAGTGATAACAATAAGGTGGGAATTGTGGGTGAACAAACATCTGTAATCATCAAGGATTTCAACAAGGTCTACTCACAAAGAGCTATATTCGATGGCATCGACCTGAAGATCCGTAAGGGGGAGTTCGTGTGCATCCTCGGGCCGAACGGCTGCGGGAAGACCACTTTATTGAAGGCCATTGCCGGCCTGGAGGGGCATTCCGGCAGGATCAAGAGGAACTTCTCCACGATAGGCTATGTCGGGCAGCACCCGGAAGAGATGCTGTTGCCCTGGCTGAGCGTAAGGTCAAACATGACCTTTCCAGGCAAGAACGCTGACAGCAGGATAGTCTCAGCATTGATGGAGATCACCAAGCTCAAAGATTACCAGCACAATTTTCCGTACCAGCTCTCGGGGGGCATGTGCCAGCTCCTGCTGATCGCCCGGGCGCTGACGAACAGGTCTGACATGATCCTGCTCGACGAACCGTTCAAGGAGCTGGATTTCCACATGGCAAGAAAGATGCAAAATACTGTATTGAAGCTGTGGAGAAGGTATAGGCCGACCATGGTCATGATCTCTCATTCCATTGACGAGGCAATATACATGGCCGACAAGGTCATCATACTGTCTGACAAGCCGACGAGAGTGAAAAGGATAATCGATGTAAATCTGCCGAGCGACAGGAATCATGGCATCATGACACATGAGAGATTCATCGGCATCAAGAGGCGGATACTGAATGAGTTCTAGATATCACGGATTCATCGGATTCGGCATCGCACTCCTGATCTGGCTGGTGTTCTCGATGATATATGACCCGCTCGTCGTGCCACCTATACAGGATGTGGCTGAGGCCTTTGCAGATTTCGGCTATGAATTCTTGGGTAGCCTGGGCATGACCTTCATGAGAATATCGATAGCATTCCTGATATCATTGGTCCTCGGGACCATAATCGGCATCCTGATAGGCTATTACCGGATACTGGACACATCCAGCGAGGCGTTGATCGATTTCATGCGCTCCATACCAGGGATAACACTGTTCCCCCTTTTCATATTGCTGTTCGGCGTGTCCGACATCTCAAGGGTTCTCGTCGCCATCTACGTCGGGATCCCAATAATCATAATCAACACCAAATACGGCGTGATAAACTCGTCAAAGCTGAGGAAGAACATGGCGGAATTGTACAGGATGACCAGGCTTGATTTCTTCACCAAGGTGATCATACCCGAAGCCAGCCCTTACATATTCACCGGTCTGAGGATCGCTATCTCTTTCTCCATACTGGTGATAGTAGTGACAGAGATGCTATTGGGCACAGGCCACGGCCTGGGCAGCATGATCGTCACCAGCCAGTTCCAGTTCGACACAGCCTCGATGTTCGCCATACTCATCGTACTCGGCCTCATCGGTTTCACTCTCAACCTAGGCTTTGACCGATTAGAAAAAAGGATATTTCACTGGAGGTGAAATGCATGAAGACAAAAACGAAATTTTTTCTCTTATGGGCGGTCCTGATATTTGCGGCTGCCTTGGTATTCTTCTTGGGGATGCCGGAAGACAACGCTGGAGTAAGCATAGGCTACAAGAAACACCTCGGCTACATCCCGTTCTTCGTCGCGATGGAGAACGGATATTATGAGGCTGAAGGACTTGAAGTGAGGTCTGTGGTGTTCGACTCCACCAACCAGATGCTCGGGGCGGTCGTGTCAGGGCACATCGACGCTGCGATCGGAGCAGCCAACCTGCAGACTGTATACAGCATGGAGGAACAGTCACCAGGGAGCATCAAGATATTCAACACAGTCGACATAGCCAAAGGGAACCTGTTCACCTGCGTAATGGTCAAAGAAGGTTCTGGTATCCATGGACTGGAGGACTTGGAGGATGCATCGATAGGTACGATGCCAGGCTCTTTCCCACCCCTATGGATCGAAGCGACTATCGCAATCGCAGGCCTCGGATTGGAAGACATAACAGTGATGCAGATCGCACCGAACCTCCAGCTTCCTGCACTGGAGTCAGGCCAGGTAGATGCTTTAGTCACCGTAGAGCCAGTCTGCACATTCGGCCTGAACAAGGGGATAGGAAGGATCATCTACGAGGAACCACTGGCTAATTTCGCAAAGACCTTCGGCTCCAGCGTGATCTCAGCAGAGTTCGCAGGCATGAATCCCTGGGCGGCCAAGAGGATTATGTCGGCGACAGACAAGGCCATTGATTTCATCCAGACAAATCCTGAAGAGTCGATGCTGATAATGGCAAAATGGACAGGATACAAGCCCGAGCTTATAACCGGGATGAAACCACCGGTCTACTCAAAGTCTGATGATATCAACGTCGAGGACCTGGAAAATGTTGCAGAGATACTATACCATAAGGGTGTGCTGGACAGAAGGATAGACTCCAGGGCGATGGTCTACAGATGAAGGTCCCTGGTCTTCTTGCAGATGAAGATGCAATGATCCTTTTCGAAAGGATCCAGCTCGCGGTAGTCGATTATAGTGAGGTGCTTCTCCAGCTCCTTCCTGGTCTCTAAGAAGATGTCTTTCGGCCGCCTGGCGACGTCGACCGAGCGTGCCTTGACGCAGAGAGCGGCGAAGCCACCCTTCTCGAGGAAGCGGGAGCAGTTCAGCAGGAAGATCCTGAGCTGGTCGCGCTGGGCGATGTCCTGATAGACATAATCCACCATGGTGATCCTGTCCTGGTAGGTGTCCGGCTCTGATGCATTTGCGAGCAGGGGCGCCATGTTCTTGCGCTGCTCGCACAGGAAGACAAGCTTCCTGACCATCCTCGGAGCGAAGTCCAGCGCGAAGACAAATCCCCGGTTGCCGACGATGTCGGAGATGTGAGATGGGGTCGTGCCGGTCGAGGCACCCAAGTAGAGCACGACGTGATGCTCCCTTAGTCCTATTTGCGAAGCGCCCTTCATTATCGCGGCAGAGAGCTTGCTCCGCTTCGGATCCCACTCACGGTACTCATGCTTGCCTTCCTTGAAGAGTCTCTCGCCATAAACGCTGCCTCTGACCAGGTTCTTAGTGTAAAGCCTGTTCCCATTCTCGAATATCCCGTCGAACTTCTTCTGTTTCATCTTATCATCTTCAGGAGCTTGTCTCCCATGAACTTCCCGCCGAAATAATCCACTTTTGCAGCGATGGCAAGCTTGTCAGCCAATGTCCGTGCAATCTTCCCTCTCCTATTCCGGTCAGCCTTCTGCACCAGAGGATGCTCATGGAGGACGCCGTGTTTCGGAGGTTTTACCTTCTTGTTGATCAGGTGGCGGAACAAGGCTTTCTCAGCGCCGAGCAGCTGTATGGTCGATGCAGGCATCCGGGCGAGCTTCTTGGATGACCCAGCCATGGAAAGCAGTCTCGCACCGAGCTTCCCTCCGACGAGGACGAAGACATTCGGCATATGTCTCTTCATCAAGGTGTCGATGTATATTATCAGCTTCTCCTGTTCCTGAAATATGCTCAGGCATGACTTTGCCAGCTCCTTGAGCTGCTTCATGTCAGGATCAGAGAACCTGGCGCCCATGGCACTCTTGGTCTCCTTCTCCAGCACCTGCTCCACGAAGGCCCGGTTGTCGCTGATCCTGTGCTCCAGTTCGGGATTTGTGAGCGAGAACCAGCCGCGGATGCGGCCAGCCAGGTTATGGGCTATCTTGGTCAGCTCGTCATAGCTGTAGAGCGCCTGGATGATCATCTGATCCGGGGTCACGGACTCGCGGATGTCCTTCTTGGTGAGCGCGATGTTCCTGTCCCTTAAGCTTGCGGCTTTGGATTTTGGGAGCATGGCATCAACTAATCCTGTCCGCTTTTTAAATATTGCCCCGAAAGCAGCCGTTGAGCCCAATAACAAACTTTATATACCCGAAGACCAGGATTTTACTCATGGACCAACGCATAGCCAAGGCTGCGAAGACGCTTGTGGATTATTCTACTAAAGTGAAGAAGGGAGAGAGGGTGATAATCTATTCAGACGTGGCAGCCAAGGACATGGCGCTGGAATGCTACAGGCTCTGCCTGCTGAGGGGTGCGCTGCCGAAGCTGAAGTTCTCAGTGTCAGGACATGGATACACATATTATAAATATGCGAATAAGGATCAGCTCAGCCATTTTCCAGAGGAAGAGTTCTTTGAGATAAAACGCACAGACGCAGTCATATACATCGGCGCACCAGAAAACACGAGAGAGCTCACCAACACGGACCCGAAGAAGCTCAGCCTGAGAAGGAAGACCATCAAGAGGATATCAGACTGGCGCGTAGAGAAGACCAGGTGGGTGATATTCCATTTTCCCACAAATGCTTCGGCCCAAGAAGCCGACATGTCCTTGTCAGAGTTCGAGGACTTCGTCTTCAAGTCAGTGGACCTGGACTGGAAGCAACTATCCAAGAGGTACGAGAAGCTGAGGGCGATCCTGGACAAGGGCTCGGAAGTGAGGATAACCGGAGAGGACACCGACATAACCCTGGACATAACCGGCAGGAAAGCGATAAACAGTGCAGGCAGCCACAACATGCCGGACGGAGAGGTCTTCACAGCCCCTGTCGAGACCAAGACCGAAGGGAGGATACGCTATACTTTCCCAGCCATCTATGCCGGAAGGGAGGTGGACGACGTCATTCTTGAGTTCAAGAAGGGCAAGGTGGTGAAGGCGACGGCAGCCAAGAACGAGAAGTTCCTGAAGACATTGATAGCCACAGACAATGGATCGGGCTATCTCGGCGAGCTGGGCATCGGCACCAACTACAACATAAAGACTCATGTCAAGCAGATACTATTCGACGAGAAGATCGGCGGCACCATACACCTCGCCTTGGGCATGGCCTATAAGGAGTGTGGCGGAACAAATCAGTCCGCCATCCACTGGGACATGATAAAGGACCTGAGAAATGGCGGGAAGGTCACCGTCGACGGTAAAGTGATACAGAAAGATGGGAAATTCTTAGTCTAATCTTTTCTTACATAATCTGTTCAGTATCCTAATCATGTTCTCTATCTTGCCACGGTTCATCCTTATGAAATTGGGACTGATCTCTTGCCCGTCATACACCACCTTGTTCCGAAGGATGCGGAGCCTGTCCATCAGGAAGATTTCTCCTGTCGAGAAATCATCTCCATGTTCCTGTTTAATGTAATCAATCAGAGCCTTATGGCTGAGGGACTTGTAACCTTTTATGAACATTAGAGCATTGATGGTCTCTTTAATCACTTCATAATATTATTCAACGATAAGCTGTGATTCTTTCTCGATATCATATGTGTCTAATCTATCGTATCTAAGTCTGATTAATCTCAGGAGCCCTTTCGCCCTTTCCTTGTCCGGTGTGATCCTGATGAGGTCGTCCATTGTATGGATCCGCTCAATGTGATGCCTCTTAATATGTTTATCTGCAATTCTTTCGGATATCTTTCGATATCTTCGGAAAAAAATGTCTGGATTTCCCGACCTAGCTTATTTTCAAATTTTTCTAGGTCTAATTCGGTCTTTCGGCTTTGGATGTACAAGTCAATGTCACTTTTTTCCAGGTCTTCACCACGGGAATAAGAGCCGAAAAGGACAATTGAATTGGGTGTCGTTTTCTCATCTAGGTAATCTATCAAGCCGGATTCTTTCAGCTCAATCAGATTATGGATCTTCTTGTAGAACCGGAAATCCTCGCTGTCGAACTCTGCCAGGTAAGCCTGATACACGCCTACCTTCTGCCTCTTGACAAGTTTCTTACTCTCCAACACATCCAGGTGCAGCTTGACAGAGGTAGGCGCTAGTTTAATCTTCCTCGAGATCTCCCTGATCTGGAATGAGGTCAAGGGGTGCTTCGCAAAGAGCTGGAACACCCGCCATAGGCCGTAATTCTTAATCATGTAACATTAATGTTACAAGTGATATAAAAATGTGTCGGTTATAAAGAAATCGTGATCTTCAGCCCCTCACCGATCTCCATCTCGGCCTCGCCGAACTCAATCTTCTCTGCTTTAGTGATAGCCTGGATGTCTTTCAGGACAGGCTTGAGGGCTTTCTCGTCTGCTTCGATCGTCAGCTTCTTGACAGGAGCATTCAGGGAGAGGCTCTTCTCAGACTTGGCCTTCCGGACAGCAGAGGTCATCGCGACCACCAGGTCTCCTGTCTTCTCAGCATTCTCATCATGCAGCTTCTTATCGTGCTCGGGCCAGCCCGATATGTGGATTGACTTCTTCCCCTCAAACCCTGCGAAATAGACCTGATATATCCCCTCAGTGAAGAACGGCGTTATCGGCGCGAAAAGCTTGAGCATGGTGAGCAAGGAATGGGAAAGGGTGTATTTCGCTGAGATGACTGCATCATCGCCGTAATCATCCTGGTTGTAGAGCCGGTCCTTGACCAGCTCCAGGTAGTTGTCGCAGAAGACCTGCCAGAAGAACTTCTCGACTTCCGCTTTAGTGCGGCTGTACTCATATCTCTCAAATGTCTCTGTGGCGACCTTGACGATGGTGTTGAGCTTGGACAGCAGCCACCTGTCGAGAGGGTGGAGCTCTTTCGGCTTCTCTCCCTGGAAGCCCTCAAGGTGCATCAATACGAACCTGGAGGCGTTCCACATCTTGGTGATGAACTTCTTTCCGGTAACCAGGTCTTTCTCCATGAACGGCAGGTCATCGCCTAGTTTCGAGCCGGCTGCCCAGAAGCGCAGGCAGTCAGCGGAATAATTCTCCATCATCTTCATAGGATCGATAGCGTTGCCCTTGCTCTTGGACATCTTCTTGCCCTTGGGGTCAAGTGCGTGACCGGAAATCATGATATCTTTCCAGGGGACCTTCTTCTCGTGCAGCCAGGCCTTGACAACGGTGTTGAAGGCCCAGAACGTGATTATGTCATGCGCCTGCGGCCTCAGCGACATGGGGAACATCTTCGAGAAGAACTTCTTGTCCTCTCTCCACTTCAAGGCTATCTCAGGCGTCAGCGACGACGTCGCCCAAGTATCAAGAACATCCTTCTCAGGCTCAAAGATGTCAGACCCGCATTTGCACTTATCCTTAGGCTTGTCCTTCAACGGGTCCACTGGCAGTTGTGTATCGTCCGCAAGCACGACTTCCCCGCATTTGCAGCAATACCATACAGGGAAAGGAACCCCGAAATATCTCTGCCTAGAGATGCACCAGTCCCACTGCAGGCCCTGTATCCAGTGCTCATATCTTACGCGCATGTGGTCAGGGTACCACTTTATCTTCCTCCCTGCCTTGATGAAATCATCCTTCAGATCCAAGTACTTGATGAACCATTGCTTCGTCACCAAGAATTCGATGTCTGTGCCGCAGCGCTCATGCACGTTAACCGAGTGGGTGATGTCCTCCTGCTTGACCAAGAGCTTGCTGCCCTTGAGGTCATCTATTATCTCCTTCCTCGCATCCTTTATCGGCATGCCCTCATATTTCTCTGCGAGATCGTTCATCCTGCCGTCCTTGGTGATAGAGACCCTGAGCGGGAGCTTGTGCGCATACCACCAGTCGATGTCCATGAGATCCCCGAAGGTGCAGCACATCACGATGCCTGTGCCCTTCTCCATGTCGACCTTCTTGTCTGCGATGATCGGGACTTCCTGCTCGAATAGAGGCACTTTGGCCTTCTTGCCCACCAGGTCCTTGTATCTGCTGTCATCCGGGTGGACGAAGACCGCGACGCAGCTCGGCAACAGCTCCGGCCTTGTTGTCGCAATGATTATGTCATCACCGTTCTCCATCTTGAACACGATGTCGCTGAAATGGGAGCTCAGTTCCTTGTCCTGCAGCTCGACCTGGGCAATGGCTGTCTCACAGCGCGGGCACCATATCGTAGGGGCCTCCTTGCGGTATTCCCTTCCCTGATTGTACAGGTCGATGAATGATCTCTGGCTGGTCTTCCTGGCCCATTCGTCGATGGTGCGGTAGTTCCGGTCCCACTCCGGGCTGAGTCCCAGGCTGCCCCAGTCCTGCTTCAGCTTCTCCTCTACCTCCTTGGTCTCTTTCAGGCAGAGCTTGATGAACTCCTGGCGGTCCATCTTGGTTGCCTTGACATTACACTTCTTCTCAACATATCTCTCTGTTGCCAGGCCGTTATCGTCAAATCCCCAAGGGTAGAATATGTTCTTGCCCCGCATCCTCTGGAACCGAACGATGAAGTCCTGCTGGGCGTAGCTGAAGGCATGCCCCATGTGCATCACGCCGCTCACAGTGGGAGGAGGAGTGTCGACTGAGTAGACCTCGGCCTTGCTATCCGGGTCGAACCTGTACAGCTTCTCCTTGAGCCAGTAGCTGAGCCATCTCTTCTCGCATTCCTTAGCCTCATAGTGCTTGTCAAGCTCCATGTAACCTAGTGGCAAGGAGGCGTTTTTAAAGGTTTTGGAGAGAAATCTGATATCAATATGATTATACAGAGAAGGCGCAATACCCCTACCTTTAGGTAAGGGATATAGCGCCTTCTTGTACGCGAAATAATCGAAGATTATTTGCGCCCAAGAAATGCTACGCATTTCTTCGGGTCCTAAAAATCCGCCTGTCAAAGAAAGCGTTCGGTCATACACTACCCTTTAGGGTGGGGTCGGACGCTTTCGGCGGATTTTTATGATTTCGGCAACACTACTACTGGCGGCGCTCACGGCTTAAAGTATCATAGTGATCTTGGTGGTGGCAACAACATTATTAGCGGTGCTCACGGACAACTTTACTCCTCGTGACTGAAGTGACTTGAGTCGTAAAGATTGTCCTGTCAGACGAGAATTTATTCGGTTCTGGATATGGGCTGCGGGAACCTCTAAATTCTCGTCTTCCCAGCACGCTAATGTTGTTGCCATTCTCCTCAGAGTGTTAGTGGTGTTGCCATAACACTTAATAACAACCTGGACATCACTTTTCCCATGGTCAACTGGGTGAGGAGATACCAGCCGAAGAAGCTTTCTGAAGTCGTAGGCCAGGACGAAGGGATAAAGCAGCTAGCTGACTTCATCAGGAGGTTCAAGAAGGGCGGGAAGGCAGCCATGCTCCACGGCCCGACCGGAATAGGGAAGACCGTCGCGGTGTATGCCATGGCAGCCGACAAAGGCCTCGAAGTGCTGGAAGTGAATGCCTCTGACATAAGGAACAAGGACGCATTGAACAGCATCCTGGGCAGCGCCATGAACCAGCAATCATTGTTCTTCAAGGGCAAGATCATCCTAGTGGACGAGGTGGACGGCCTGTCCGGCATGCAGGATCGGGGCGGGGCAGCTGCCTTGGCCCAGCTCATATCCAGGTCCAGCTTCCCGGTGATGCTGACAGCCAACGATGCATACTCAAAGAAGCTCTCAGGCCTGAGGAAGAAATGCCAGCTCATCGAGTTCAGGCAGCTCGGCTACCTGGACGTGTACTCGGTGCTGTCCAACATCGCAAAAGAAGAGAAGATAACCTTCGAGGAGCATGCATTGAAGAGCCTGTCCAGACGGTCCGGGGGAGACCTGAGGGCTGCGATCAACGACCTACAATGCATGACCGGCGACTCCAGGTTCACGGAGAAGGAGATGGAGCATTTCGGCGACCGCGAGAGGAAGGAATCCATAAAAGACGCGTTGGTGAGGATATTCAAGACCAAAGACATGAAGATAGCCAGGGCAGCGCTCAACAACATCGATGAGGACCTGGATACTGTGATGCTATGGATAGACGAGAACCTGCCAAAGGAATACCTGAAGAAAGAGGACCTGAAGGAGGCATATGACAAGCTGTCGAGGGCAGACGTCTTCAGGGGGAGGATCAGGAGGTGGCAGCACTGGCGCTTCCTCGTCTACATATCTGCACTGCTCTCAGCGGGCGTGGCGGCATCGAAAACAGAGAAGTACAAGAACTCGGCCAGCTATGACCAGCCGAAGAGGCTGCTGAAGATATGGATAGCCAACCAGAAGAACCTCAGGAAGAAGGCCATCGCCCAGAAGATAGCGTCGAAGACGCATTGCTCGGGCAGGAGGGCATTGCATGATACACTGCCTTATCTCAAGATAATGTACAAGAAAGGCGAGTCTTTCAGTGAGTTCCTTGACCTGGACCCTGATGAGGTCGCGTGGCTGAAGGCGTGATTCTCTTCGATAGCTGGACGATGCTCAAGGATCCTTCGCCGTACCTCGGCTCGGAACCATCAAAGCCGCTGGCGATGACACCCTCATTATAACCATCACAAGTGTTTCTTATTATATCCTTGCCCCTGCCTCTCGTGGCATAAAGGTCAGCCCCGACCTTCATGCTGAGCCGCTTAAGGATATTCCCGCTGGAATCCATGATATCTGTCAAGATATGGTAACCATTGGGCTGGTCCACCAGAGCCACAGAGACGCCGATAAAATGACCATGTTCATATCTCTTAGACCGCTCCATCTCCTGGATGGCATTCAAAAAGGCTTCGCTATCAGCGATGCCCTTCTGGATCGAGCAAGTCGTCTCTTGGGTTTCTATGCCTAGTGCAAAACAGACATATCTGTCGATTGCATCCATGACTTCTGGAGTGAGATTCTCGTACATGAGCTGCCAGTCTGATCCCTTATCAGCCCCCTCTATTCCACCATAAACCTCTTCTAATGGGCTATCTTCTTCCAGCAATGAGGAAATCCAGGAACGATCAGTCGTCAATCTGCCATATTCATATTCTCCGATATATCCCCACATGGGATTGAAAAAGAATAGGCTCCTTCTCGGGACATTGCTGTCGGACAGACCTTTCTCTAACCGAAGTGGCTTGACTATCCTAGCTTCACCTAATCCTTCCTCTTCCAGCACAGAAGAGATGTCGCAGGCAGTGTTGACTGTCATAACTATATTGTAGTAAAAATGATATATATGTTTTTCGGTTTTTATTTATAAAGGCCTATTTAAAGCGCTTTTGAACCTTCTCGCTCTCCAGCTCGCGGAGGGCGTCGCTGGCGATCCATCTCGCGGCTTTTGAGTCTATCTTCTTGATATCTTTGGCAAGCTTGATGGCCTTCTTGTTCAAGGCCTTGTTGCGTTTCCCTATCTGCCGCACAGCCCAATTGACCGCTTTCTTAACGAAGTTACGTTCATCAGTGCAATGCTTCTTGATTAAAGGAAAGAATTTCTCGAACTGCTTGTCATCAGCTTTCTTGTCATGTACAGAAAGGGCGGCCATGAAGACGAAACCTGCGCGCTTGATGAACTCTTCATCGCGTTCAGCCCATTCATAGGCTTTTTTATAAGCAAACAGAGTCCTGTCAAAGAGGTGGGCAACACATTGGTCAACGATGTCCCATGAATCAAAGTCCTTGGCCCATGATTCCATCTGGGATTCAGTTACTTGAGCAGGGTCGTCTATGAATACGGCGAGCATCCTAGCTTCATGGATGCCTGTCTTCCACAGCTCCAGGGCGAGTCCATGGTCTTTGCCTATCTCCTTTGCGAAAGGCCTGAGCTTGTAGATTGACACGCCAAAGGCCTTCTCTACATTGATGCCGTAGCGGGCCATGCCTATCCTGTCTTTCTCGCTGCCCATCGACTTCAATTTCCTGATGATGGCATCGCAATTCATGTATTTTCATATGATTAGTAATGTTTATAAACCTTCCTCATCCCCCTTTGGCCATGAGACTGGCAGTACTTTTTTCAGGCGGGAAGGATTCCTGCTTAGCCATGCACAAGGCCATGCAGGAGCATGAAGTGGTCTGCTTGATCACTGTGATATCCAAGAATCCTGAGAGCTACATGTTCCACACTCCTAATATCCACCTGACCAGGATGCAGGCAGAAGCCATCGGGTTACCATTGATACAGCAGGAGACCCTGGGTGAGAAGGAGAAGGAGCTGGACGACCTGAGGAAGGCGATCATCGAGGCGAAGGAGCGGTTCCAGATTGAGGGTATTGTCACGGGCGCGATAAGGTCAGAGTACCAAGCGAGCAGGATCCAGAGGATATGCGACGAGCTCGGCCTGCAATGCATAAACCCGTTATGGCACATGGACCAGGTCGAAGTGCTCAAAGAGGTCGTGAGCTCCGGCTTCAAGACAATAATCTCAGGCGTGTTCGCCTATCCACTGGACGAGAGCTTCCTAGGAAAAGAGATTGATGATGGGCTGATTAGTAAGCTCATCGAGGTCAACAAGAAGATTGAGCTGAACGTGGCAGGCGAGGGAGGCGAGATAGAGACGACAGTCCTGGACGGCCCGATGTTCAGGAAGCGGCTCAAAGTCAAGAACACCAAGATCTCTTTCTCAAACAATTCTGGTACATATGAGATTGAAGCAGATATTGATTAGAGGACAAATCAACCTAAAGGTATCTCTTTGACGAACTTCCACTTCCACGGACTCTGCACGGTGTCCCAAATGCGGATGCTCTTCGCCTCGAACTTGATATCTAATTCAGGGCCGATATCCTTAATCAGCCGTTCCTTGGTCTCAACCGGGAACTCGCCGTAGAGGATGCTCAGGTGGGGCAAATACTCATAATCCTCCAGTCCGAACGCTTCCCTGGCCTTTGCATTCGCCTCCATCAACTTCTTTGACTGCTCTGCATTTATGAATATCGCTTTATTCCAGATGTCCTCATGGACAACTTTGTTGAGCCTGATCGTGAACGGCCTTAGTGCGGAAGCGAGCTCCTTGGTCTTTGATATAGTCTCGGTGAGAGGCAAAGGCATAGAGCTCAAGAGCGTGACATGGGGCTCGAAGATTGGGGAGGAAAGCTGTATTGCGAGCCTCTCTATCAGCTTCGATAGCTTCTCAAGCGCAGCCCCCCTGGGCGTGAGGAAAAATGAAAACCTGGTGTCGGCCATGATGAAAGCGGATATATCATGATTTATTAATCTTTCTAAGTAAAATTTATTA
>JAHIVG010000024.1 GCA_018816705.1 Nanobdellota archaeon | reverse complement strand
CAGCGCCAAGTATAGCTAAGACAGACGGCACGAAGACACCTGACATGGTGCTGAACTTGGTGCCCTTCACCTCATTTTTTTGCACCATACTCACAGAGGCTTGAGCAGGAGGGATTATTAAATGTTTGTATTGGGGTCATCGTAAGGTTTAAATACATAATAGAAGAAGAATAACATATGAAAGAATTATCTTGGGAGGCGATTGCTTCCTTGGTTTTCGGCATTTTCGCGGTTTTTGGAAGGATATTATTCATCATTTTTGATAACATCCCCTTCCGCTCCTTAGAAGAAATATCTATCAGTGTTCATTTCTTTTCCATTATCTTTGCTATCCTTTTTGGAATCATTGCTCTAATAAAAAGCCGGAATGTGAAGAAAGTCAATGAAAAGACATTTGCGATTATAGGTATCGTCCTGGGCGTTATCGGATTTCTTGAACTTACATATTTCGGAGTATTACCCCATGAACAAATGAGGCCAGAAAAATGCATTATGGAAACAGGAATATCATGTCTGGATCATAAGATTGATAGTAAAAACAACGAGATATCCTTACTTCTGCAAAATCGGAAAGGGAAAGGGATAATAATCACGAATATTTCTGTTAAAGGCAAGGATATTTATGGCCATTGCTACGCTGATACCGGGGAATGGGAGTCTCCCCAAAGCTATCAACAAAACGCTTATGGCCCTCCTTGGACTGATCCAACTATCGGAAACTTTGAGGGAAAAATAGGTCTTCATATCCCCAATGGAGAAAGCCTGGTGATACCCATTAAATGCGGTACTGTCATCCCAGGCGAGATAAGAGATACGGATGATCACACAAGAGGAGAGATTACATTGACATGGTACTTTGATGATTCAAATAAAACATATTCATCGATGATGGAAGGGGAGATTTCAGCTCGAGTATGGACTTAACTAAGAATAAATACGCCGCGGCCCGGACTTTCACAATAATGATTTTTGAACCGGGACACACAAAAGAGGAGCTTTGTGCACAAAAAATCAAACGCCGACGCCCGGATTTGAACCGGGAAACCCTAACGGGAACCAGCTGTTTTTCGACTTGAGGCGAAAAACCTCAGGAATCTTAGATTCCTCGTCGTTCCAAGCTGGCGCAGTACCAGATTGCACAGGAATCGAAGATTTCGGTGCTCGGAAATCTCCGATTTCCGTTGTGCCACGTCGGCTCGCGTTTGATTTTTTCGTGTCCCGAAGGAAACCAGCTTTCTGTTGACATTTCCAAGCTGGCGCAGTACCAGACTGCACATCATCCGCGTTAGCGGCATGAATTGTGCCACCGCGGCGCATGAGTTGTGCAACAGTGCGGCTTTATAAATCTTATCTATACATTTTTAAACAACAGCGTGCTTAAGCCGGTTGATGAAACGCATGCTGAAGGACATCCTGGCGTTGATAGTATCTGTTCTCATCGCTATCCTTCTCGCAGAGTTCATAATCCGCTTTGCTGCACCGCAGACGCTCCTCACACCCTTGAACCCTGACCACCCGGACTTCGAGCCGTTCAACCACCTCACGCCGTTCGGCATCATGGCCAAGCCGGACTCGGTGAGCCCGAGGTATGGCGAGAACAACCAGAAAACTGTGGTCAGGCACAATAGCCAAGGCTTCAGGTCTGACGAAAACTACGTTGTTCCAGAAGGGAAGATAAGCGTAGCACTGGTCGGGGACTCATTCGTCTACGGCCACGGCAACGACCAGGATGAGAAGATAAGCGACTATCTCCAGGAGATCCTTGGGGAAGAATATTATGTCATGAACTTCGGCGTGCCAGGATGGTGGCTCGGCCTGGAATACCTTCTTAACAAGCATTACATACAGCCCCAGTTCCGCCCTGACATCACAGTATTCTTCGTCGTGCCGAATGACCTCATCAGCTACGCCGGCACATGGGACCCGTATTTCTGGCTGGAGATAGACGAGAACAAGTCCATCCTTGCCATGGAGCCGCGCAACTTCCCTATCAACCTATCGCCTGAGCTCTATCAGAAGGAGCTCGAAGGGGAACAGGCAGTCAGGAGACTGAGATATTCTGAATTGTCCCCATCGGAAAGATACCTTCTCACCCATTCCCATCTCTACACGCTCATCGAAAGCCTGGGGAACAGGCAGAAGATCAACGCAAGCAACATCGACGATGTCAACCTAGGACCATTCAGGAAGAACCTGTCGATGCAAAAAGTGGAATATGACTTCCTGTGCTTCCTCTCCTGGCTCATCAACGGCTCAACTGATGATGCCATGTTCGTCTACGTGCCCAGCGACTTCCAGGTAGATAAAAAAGCTGAACAGAAGCTGCGGAGAGCATATCACGGCTTCAACGCCGATGACTACGACTTCAACAGGATGAACGGATACTTGAACTCGTGCTGGCATGGCATCGGAATTGAGAGCATCGACCTCACGCCGGTGTTCAGGGGACATCCGGACAGAAGGCTCTACAACTCCTTCCTCGGCCACTGGTCGCCTGAAGGGACTAGGATAGCTGCCGAGGAGGTCGCGGAGATGATAATGGAGCAGAAAAATATTTAAGCCCGGCCATCAGCCGGATATCTGGTGATGACAATGTACAAGACCCTCAAAGACTTCGATTTCACAGGTAAAAGGGTTATAGTGAGGGTGGACTTCAACGTCCCGCTCAAGGAAGGCAAGGTAGATAATGATAAACGCATCAGGTCTGCCCTTCCGACAATCAACTATCTGCATGAACATGAAGCAAAAATCATCCTCATGTCACATCTGGGAAGGCCCAAAGGCAAAATTGTGGATGAGCTGCGCATGGACCCTGTGGCTGAGAGGCTGAGCGAACTCACGGGCAAGAAAGTCACTAAGCTGGATGACTGCGTGGGTGAGGATGTGGAAAAAGCAGTCAAGGGCATGGCGCAAGAAGAGATCATATTGCTGGAGAACCTGCGCTTCCATGCAGAAGAGAAGGAGAATGACGATGCCTTCGCCCAGAAGCTGTCAAGATTAGCTGACATATACATCAATGATGCATTCGGAGCCATGCATCGGGCGCACGCCTCTGTCGAGGCCATAACCAAGCATCTGCCCAGCGGCGCTGGACTGCTGGTCGAGAAGGAGCTGGAGATGCTCAGCAAAGTTGATGATCCTGAGAGGCCCTTCTATGCCATACTCGGGGGCCTCAAGGTTAGCGATAAGATCAAGGTGATTGACAACCTGCTGAAGAAGGTCGACAAGCTCTTCATCGGGGGAGCGATGATGTGCACCTTCGGCCTGGCCAAAGGCTATGAGATGGGCAAGAGCGTGATCGAGCCTGACAAGGTCGGGCTGGCGAAAGAGCTGATGAAGAACGAGAAGCTGATCCTGCCCACTGACACCGTCACGGGAGAATCGCTCACAGAGGAAGCGAAGGCAGAGACATACGGCTTTGACAAGGTGCCGAAAGACAGGGCCTGCCTTGATGTCGGACCTGAAACGGTAAAGTCATGGAAAGGGCTGCTCAATGATGCGAAGACCATAATCTGGAACGGCCCGCTGGGACTGTCCGAGGTGCCCCAGTTTGCAGAGGGCACGAATGAGATAGCCCGGTTCCTGGCTGATTCATCTGCGACAATCATCATCGGAGGAGGGGACAGTGCAGCAGCGATAGACAAGCTCGGGCTGGCTGACAAGGTCACACATGTCTCAACAGGAGGAGGCGCCTCCTTGGAATACTTGGAGGGGAAGACCCTTCCGGGGATCGCTGCCCTGGAAAAGGGTTAGAATTCCTTTTCAGGGATTTTTTTCTTCACATCATTCGCATACCTGTGCGCCAGCTTCATGGGCTCGGGCAGCTTGTGCTTCTTCAGCATCTCATTGAACACTTTCATCGCCGTCTTCATCGACATCCTGTGGCCCGGACTGACGTAGAGCGGCTTGGCATAGGGCTTTGTCCTGACCTCTACAGCACGTATCTCCTTGTCAACGATGACCTTGCCGTCCTTCAGCTCGCCGCATAGCAGCTTCTTGGCAACGCCTATGGTCGGGACGTCCAATGCCAGGCCGAGATGTGATGCCAGGCCGAACCTCCTGGGGTGGAGTATGCCGTTGCCGGTCACGAACATTACGTCAGGCTTCTGCCTGAGCATGTTGAAAGCCTCGATTATGATAGGAGCCTCCCTATAAGACCGGAAACCTGCCTTATACGGCATCCTCTGCGGCTGGATGGCATATTTCCTCTCGACCATGTCCAATGACTTGTACTCGAGAACCACGACTGAAGCTATCATGTCGTGCAGCGTGAAGGCCATATCGCAGGCCCCGACGTAGTTGAGCTCATCAAAGCTGTCAGAAGTGAGTATCTTCTTCGCCAGCCTCTCCTGCTCTTCCATCATCTTGTGCAGGTTCATGATGTCACCATCTTTTATCATGTCAACGGCATGATGGTTATTAAAGTTTACTGTAGCGATGATTTGGGGAAACAGCTTTCCAGCCTGATCCCATATACCTCAAAGGTGAACAGAATGGGGGCGGGTGGGGGTGTGGACGGGCAGCGAGAGGGTGCCAAGTACACTGTTGAGTGGCGGGCAGGGCTAGATTCCCAGCTCGTCGAACAACGCGGTTATCTTCCTCGCGACATCTTCCCCGAGCTCTTTCCTGAAGCGCTCGGTGGACTGTTCCCTCGAGATCTCCCTGTCGTTTTCGGTGAGGTTGTCCGCGGCGGTGATTATCTTCTCCTCAATAGTCTTCGGGAGGAAATCCCTGGGCGGCAGGGGCAGTTCCTGCCTCATTATCTCCTCCTTGGAAATGCCTGCGCCGAGGTGGCGCTCACAGACGTCTGCAAACTCCTTCAAGCCCTTCTTCCGAAGGATCTCAGCGCCCTTGATGCCGTGCTGCAGCGGATCCTGCGTCTTCAAGCGGCCGATGTCATGCAGGATGCAGGCTATCCTGATGAAGTCCTTGTCAGACTCTGGAAATTTGGCTGCGATCCGGAGAGCTATGCCCTGGACGAGCTTGCTATGCGCCAAGACCGCCCTCAAGGAACCGTCATCCTGTGCATGCTTCTTCATCAAGGCTATTGCCTCAGGCTCTGAAAGCATCGAGCACCTCCTCTTCCATGAAGTGCAGCCCTGAAGGGATTATCAGGCAGAACGGCGGTCTCCCGGATTTTCTCTGGGCCAACGCTGAAGCCTTGGCCATCACTATCTCCTCTTGGTCCATCCCCAAACGGGAACATGAAATGCACAGGGTGTCGCTTGGCAGTCCGAGCTCCATGAGGTAATTGACGGCTTCTGCTGGAGTCATGTACTTGTCCTCAGCTGGAACCATGTCGAGCAGGAAAAGCGTGTGAGCCTTCATCTTCTGGTTCTCGAGGTAAATCTTGTAGGGTGTATCTGGTCTATGGCTCGGCTGCGGGAACGGGATGCTTGCGGTCTTGCCGAACTTGTAGAGCTGCAGGCCTGTGCGGGCGACAACTGTCAGTATGGATGAGTTATGGATGACCTCGGTCTTGACATCGGCTTTCTTAGCCCGCTGAAGCAAGTCGATATGGGTCGTCGCTGAAAGGGGATCGCCTGGGACAAGGATAGCGATGTCCTCCTTTTTAGCCTCTTCTACGAGTCCGTCACCTCCGTCTTCCATCAGCTTTCGGTCAGCATAGCTGAAGTCCTTGCCAACAATCCCCCTCAGTTCCTTCTCGGAGGGCAGCCAGCTGGTGTAGCACTCGACGTAGACCTTGGACTTGTTGATGATTTTCTTGGATTTCTCAGTAAGGTCGAAAGCGATGCCGAGGCCGATAATGTATAGCATGGCAGATGGGATAGATAAAAGGATTAAAAAGGTTATGGTTCAGATATCTTTAGACTTCAATGGGAAAATATGCCATCTTGGGGCGTGGACGGACCCGCTGGAGCGTCATGTTCGCCGGGAAATCGATTCCCCAACCGCTGACAGTCACTTGCACCGGCCCTGCCTTATGGCCGTTCTGCGGATATACCTCCACATTCAATGTGTCACCAATGCTACAAGGATTCAACAAAGCCTCGCAATCGATGATATATTGGTTATGTGCACTAGACAAGCCTCCCGGACCAATTATGTCTGATACATAATCATCCATCCCGACTTCTGGGTGATAGGCTATTATCTCGTAACCATTGGCATCCTCACCATCCGGCGCATCGAAGACCCAGCCGTAAATATAATTCTGGGCGCAGACTGCAGGAAGCAGGAGCAAGAACATTGCCAGAGCAAGACCTTTCATAAACAACAGAAATCCAGCTGCATATAAAAAATTTTTCATAAACATTTAAAAATGGGACTGATAAGAATAATGTCATGGACTTCCCATACTTCCTCCTGCAGTGCCTCTGGCTGATGGTGCCGGGGATATTCGCCAACATGGCCCCTGTCCTCACTAAAGGCATCTTCAAGTGGATGGCCCTGCCCGTAGACATGGGCAAGAAATGGAAAGGGAGGCGCATCCTGGGAGATCACAAGACCCTGCGGGGCTTTGTCATGGGCATACTGTTCTCAATCATCATCGTATACTTCCAGAAGCTGCTGTATGCCTATCCTGCCTTCCAGAAGCTGAGCTTCATCGATTATGGCGCTGAGTCAGCGCTGTGGGTCGGCTTCCTCATAGGATTCGGCGTGCTGTTCGGTGACGCTGTGGAGAGCTTCATCAAGCGGAGGCTTGACGTCAAGCCGGGACAGAGTTTCTTCCCATGGGACCAGCTGGATGCAGCATTCGGCGGCGTGCTATTCGTGACCTTATTCCTGGGGCTGTCATTGTGGATCATGGTAACTGTAGTGGTCATGGCGCCTGTGCTTCATATAGCCATAAGGCATGTGGCATTCTGGCTCGGGATTACCAAATCTAAATGGGATTAGGTTCAGGGTATCAACATCTCTAAAGAATACGCCCAGGCTATCGACACAACTACGAACCACATGGTGTCTGAAGCGGCCTTCCATGCAGCGTCCTTGAAGCCCTTCTTCTCCTCTAGCTTCAACGAGGTTATGACAGAGCCGTGCAGCAGGCCTGCGACGAACAGCAGGGAGCCCATCGTGAGGAGGGAACCATTGACCCTGGTCGAGCCTATAAGAAAAGAATATACAAGGAAGCTATAGCCTGATTTGGTAGTGAACAGCCTCACGCCCTTGGGCCAAACCATGACTGCCAACGTGACTAGCCATAGCACTAGATATACTATCTTCCATTCAGGCCTGAAGAGGTTGTAAGAGAACAATGCTACTCCGATGACGAAGATGAAGCGCAGTGCGATCACGAAGAATCTCTTGCCGGTCTTGAGCTCCTCCCTCGAGAAGTAGCTGATGAGGACGCCGATGAGCGGCGCTATCGCAACCATTATCAATGTCAGCACATAGGTCAGGATGTTCACCATCTTAACGCTCCGTACGCTGTAGCATATGTAGCTTTCTTTGGGATCATCAGCGGAAGCCTCACTGATGAGGACGCTGATCTCAGGGCCTTCCTGAAGGACACGAGCTCTGTTGTCCTGCCTGTCACGATAACAGGCCTGGCCTTAGTGTACATAGCGATCGATAGGACAGAGTCTGCCACCATCCTGAACAGCCCGGCTGCCACGTCTGCCTTCGAGCCCTTCCTGTACATGCTTGAGGCAGTCGCATTGCCCGGAAGCTTCCCCAGCGGTCCTCCCGTTATGTCCTTGACAGTCAGGTTAACTCTCTCTGCCCTTCCGGCCTTGGCCAAGGTATCCAGCCTTCTAAGGCTCAGCCCCATAATTCTTGCCAGGCCTTCCAAGGTGCCGCCACCCAGCGGAGAGCCGCACCTGTGGACGATGTGTCTCCCCCTTGCCTCCACGATGCAGCTGCCAGTGCCGACGCAAATGACCGTACCTTGCTTCCTGCCTGCCAACCTGATGCCGCCATAGCCGACAGCCTTCAATTCATCGATAAACCTTGCCTTCTTCAAGTATTTCTTCAAGGCTTTGGTGTTGCCACCGGTTATCCTGAGCTTAAGGCCCTTAGGCAGGGAGGATACGAAGGACCTGACAGAAGAGATATCATTATCTATGATAAGATGCTTCTTACCCACCACCGCTTTTATTGATGAGGCACCGAAGTCTATAACTGCCTCCATAAGCACCATTACTTGAAGGAGTGGTTTATAAAGCTTTTGCTGGTCAGAGCCGCAATCTAGAAGCCTCTCCTAAAAGTCCTTGCATCAGCTCGATATTGCCCTGATACCGCTCCTCATCCGACACGGAACATATGATGCCTTGTATTGAGGCAGTCACATCCCCTTCACATAATAGTCCCTCAACCATGGGATGCTTCGCTGCCCTGCGATAAAGCTCTGCAGCCAGCCTCCTGAGCTCGTATTCCGGATGGCCCGAATCCATTATCTGCGCCATGCCATTATCTGGATTGGTGACCTGCAGCACGACTCCCGGACTGCCGCCACTGGATATGCTCAGCTGCTCATCAACCAGAATCAAAAGATGCCTGTATATCCTGCACATGTCCTCCTGAGAAGCTTTTTCCCCCATCAATATATGGAATGCTAGGCTATCTTATAAGCCTTTTCATCAGCACAACCATGAGCAGCAGGCCGAACATGCCGAACATGACCAGCTTGGAGGTCATCATGGCCATGCCCCCGAAGGCGTACAGGGCTGCGCTGATGAAGCCTGTTATGCCCTCGCCGCCCATGATGCCCGCTGCCAGGATGAGGCCGGGATAGGTGAATGAGGGTTTCCACCTGCGGACAGACATGTAAAGCAGGCCGCCTATGGCCAACGGTATGGCAAGACCCATGCCGAGGAACATGCCTATGCCCAGGGGCATGACTGCCAGCCTGAGACGGAGGCCCTGCTTCAGGGCTATGATGTTCACCAGCTCGAAAGCGATGCCGAGGAGCATGCCGATGATGAAAGCATTCGGGTGGGCGAAGCCCGCAATCGTACCAGCAACGAGCTGGGCCTGGGGGGCAGGCATCATGTCTGTGAACAGCTCTGAGGCAAAACCGGTCCTGATGATCCTGAGTATGAAAGGCAGGACCAAGGCTGCTGCCACGACGGTGATGATGTCCACAATGATGATGTCCTTCGTCCTTGTACCGATGATCCTCGCTGACTTGAAGTCATGGCCTATGTCACCTGCTATCGCGGTCGCTACTGCCACCACAAAGACTATCATGAAAGTGGCTGATAGGGTTATGTTCATGCTCGTCAGGCCAAAGACCAGCAGGATGAAGAGGGCGACAAAGATGCCGAACTGCTCCAACGGGTCGATGTTGGTCTCGCCGGTCATCCTGGCAGCGATCTGCACAGTGATGTAGATGCCGAGAAATGTTATGGCGACTGCGATGATAGGCACACCGAGGAATATCATGACAGCTGCCAAGGCTGCTGCTATAGGCCATGCCTGCCAAGGGATGCTCAATCTCATCTTCCTGATGGAAGAGAAGACAAAAGCCAGGCCAGAGCCCAATAGAAGACCCATACCAAGGTTCTGCACGATGCCGATGCTCTGCTGAGGATAATAGTCTTGCAGGACCGGTATGAGTATGAGCCAGCCTATGACTGCCCCGAAGAACCATGACAAAGAACTCCTCTTGCCGAGGATGTAGCCGACACCTATGGCCAGAGGCATGGGATAGAGCACGAGTATCGGGGCGATGAGGACAAGGCCTGCAGGGAAGTAGATGTCCCTCACCATGGCGAACATGCCTGCGAGGACCAATGCTAAGAGCAAGAGGTATACCCATTTCCTCTTGTCAAAGACAGTCTTCAGCACCGCAGCCCCTGCCTTGCCTGAAGGGAAAGGCAGGCGGTCCACGAAGCGCTTCCTCAACGGGACTGAAAGGATCAATCCGAGCAGGCCGCCAAGCAGGCCGAGGGTCGCCAAGGCCCATATCGGAAAATCGGGGATATCCCTGCCCTGCTGCTGGAGCAGCCACATGCCGGGTATGACGAATACGAATGCGCTGGCGAGGAGACCTCCTATCGATGCTCCTGCCTGGGCCACGTTGACGTTATGTATGCTCGGCCTGAACAGCTTGAGCAGGATGAAGGACATGAGCACAGAGAAAATGATTGGCCATGGCATGGCACCTATCTTCAAAGCGATGTACGATGACGAGGCGGCGAGGAAGAGGGCGAGCAGGATTGCGATGATTATCGATGATACGCTCAGTCCTGGCTTATCCATCTTCCATCTTCTTTATCCTTCTGGCATGGCGCTCCTCACCAGAAAAAGGGGTCTCGAGCCAGACCTTGACAATCTCCTTGATCATGTCGAATTTCATGGTCCTGGCGCCGAGGCAGAGGACGTTTGCGTCGTTGTGGGTCCTCGAGAGCTTTGCTGTCTCGACGCTGTAGGCAAGTGCGGCCCGTATCTTGGGATTCCTGTTGGATGCCATGCACATGCCGAGTCCTGTGCCACAGATCAGTATGCCGAGCGCCTTGTCTGAAATCACTTTTTCGGTGACCTCGGCTGCGATGTCAGGATAGTCTACCGAATCAGCGGAGCCGGTGCCCGCGTCGGTGATGTCATGATTATTCAGCATCTGCTTGAGCTTCTCCTTGACCTCGAAGCCTGCATGGTCAGAGCCGATTATTAGTTTCATATGTGTTCCAAATGAGTGTCTGTATTAATAATTATTGTTCAGAACTGGAAATAGATGAACCTTATATCTGAAACGGCACCGATCTCGATGAACAAGAAGAAAAGGATCAAGTAAAAGACCATCTGGATAAAAAAATTCTTCTTGTAAAGGAATAGCTGGTCGTTTTTCAGGTATGATATCACCTCATAAACCACAAGGAAGATGATGATTGCATAGAGATAGACATATCCCGATTTGGCGAACTCCAGGAAGTTGATGCCTCCTGCTAATGCCTTGAACATCTGGATTGCCTGGCCCATGCTCTGGGACCTGAATATGATCCAGCTGAAGCATGTAAGGTGAAACATGAGAAAGATGGTGATAGGCTTGAAAATCCTGGCCTTCGGGACTACGCCAAGCCTCTTGATCACCCTATAAAGCATGATAAGGAAGCCCCAATACACTCCCCACACAACAAAGGTCCATGCTGCGCCGTGCCAGAGCCCCATTAGCGCCCATGTTATGTAGAGGGCGACCATGCCGAACAGTCTCGAGCGGCGGCCTCCGAGCGGGATGTACAGGTAATCCTTGACCCAAGAAGACAATGTGATATGCCACCGCCTCCAGAAGTCAGAGGGATTTGTCGCGAGATAAGGCAGGTTGAAGTTGGTGCTCAACTTCATGCCGAAGAAATGAGATATGCCCCTTGCCATGTTCGAATACCCTGAGAAGTCACAATATATCTGGATGGCGAACGCATACGCGGCAATCAGGACCTGCGCTCCGGAGGGCTCCGGAGCCATGAACACGCTTTCGACGATCCTGCCGGCTGAGTCGGCAAAGACCACCTTCTTCACCAGGCCGTATATGAATAGGTACATCCCTTCCCTCCATTCAATCGCAGCGAACCGTTTCTTTGCCTGTATCAGCGGAAGCAGCCTTCTCGCCCTCTCGATCGGTCCTGCTATCAGTTGGGGGAAATATGCCACAAAGAGGGAGAAATCTATGATGTTCCTCGTCGGCTCGAATTTCCTCCTATAGATGTCGATCGTGTAGCTCATGGTCTGGAAAGTATAGAAAGATATTCCGATGGGAAGGATGATATTCAGGGTCGAAAAGTTCCAGTCAAGGCCTATAGTGTTGAGCAATGTAACAAGATTGGCGGCAAAGAAGTTGTAGTACTTGAAGAATCCTAGAAGGGAAAGATTTGTGACTATGCTTAACAACAGGTAATGTTTTCTCCGGGCAGCGCTCTTGGCTCGGTGAATAAGTAGACCACAGAAGAAATCAACATATGTCGATATCAGGATCAGGCCGAGCAGCTTCCAGTTCCAGCTCCCGAAGAAGATATAGCTGGATATCAGCAGTGCAGCATTCTTGAAGCGCTTGGGCAGCACCCAAAATGCAATGAAGACTATTGCGAAGAAGAAGAGGAAATCAAAGGAATGGAAAAGGAATATCACGATGCCCCCCCTTCCAAATCGACTATTGCCTGCGCGACGTTCTCGGCGATCATCCTGTGCCCTAACTCTGTCGAATGCCCGAAGAAGCCGCCTTGCCGGTCCTTGAAGAGTTCTTCATACGACGTGTTCAGCAGCAGTGTCCTGAACGGCTCTTCGTTGCTGATGAAAACCACATCGGAATCAGGGAAATAAGGATACAGCTCGGAAACATCCATTGTAGGGTACTGCATCACCATCAGCTGGACATCATGTCTCTTGGCGATTGAATAGATCTCCTTAAAGCTCTCCGCCAGCGCTGGATCCATATGTGATATCCTCTGTTGCTCGTACAATCCTAGGAACATATCGGCCATTTCGGTCTCATTGGCTTTCCTGAACCGGCCTGCAAGCTCCTTGTAGATGACCAACAGCATCCGCGGATCGGTATTCTCTACATGGGTGAGGAGCGCTTCCGCCTTGTCATTCTGCCCGAGGTAAATGAATGCCATGCTCATCCGTACGTACACTATATATTTCTCTCCCCTCTCGTCAGGGTACCGGTCAAGGAGGATTGAATAGATGCGGAGCAGGTCTTCATATCTGCGATTGTGAAGATAAAAATCGCCGGCGTCCATGATTGCATTCCAGTCCCGGAACTGCTCATCCAATGACTTGAAAGAGGTTTCGTAGCTCGTTCGGTGTTGGATGACGGGATAATTCGCATGTTCAAGGAGAATGACACCCATCCGGGATAGATGATACTGGCCTTCCACATATTGCCTCCCGTTGACATAGAACATGCCGAGGTTGAATGAGGTTTCTTGGGTATCAGGGTTACGGGCGAAGGCGAGCATGAACAGCCCTTCAGCGTCCCGATATGATCCTTTCTGCATCTTGGCCCAGGCGGCATGGAGGTAGCCATTTTCGTCCCAATCGGGATTCCCATATATGGTCAGCAGCTTTTGGAAGTATATTTGAGCTATCTCTCGGTTTCCTTGGTCATGGTTTATCATGCCAAGCTCGAAGAGCGCGCCGAAATGGTCCGGCCTGTGCATCAGCGCCGATGTGAAGAGTTCCGTGGCAAGGGTGGTGTTCCTAGCTTGATAGGCTGTCTTGCCGCGGTAATAGGCGACTTCTTCAGGGGGAAAACCGAGGTCTTCCATCATTGTCGTTATGGCCCATGCATCGCTTAGCCTTTGCCCGCCATAATAGAGATACCAGAGGTTGATGTACGCTGTCGGAGTCGGTTTTGCCTTGATTGATCGGGCCAGCCATTCCTCTGCGCAGGGATAGCAGTCATAGCTGAGGTGGTATAGCGCGCGGTAGAGCATGGCCTCATGGTCTTCCGGATCCTCAGCGAGCCGCCGCTCGACCGTCTTGTTGAATAGGGCTTCGCCGCTGAGCTCCTGCTTATCCCTATGCGGACGGAGGATATCAATGCCTTGCAACACCAGGCGCACGACGCGCAATTCGCCCAAGAACGAGGCCTGACCGGATTTCTGCAGGGGATTTTCACCGAATTGGCCTATCATGACTATCAACGCTTCAGGGGAATACTCTTTGATGTCCTGCTCCAGGTGGGCAGCGATGTAGGTGTATGATACCCCCGGTTTAGCCAGGTTGATGATATCATAGCCGGGCAGCATCTTCTCGAGCTGGTACGGCCATGAGAGGTTGCCTGCCTCGAAGGTGTGGGAATCGCCGTACACCAGGATCCGCCTGGCGCCCTCGACT
>JAHIVG010000023.1 GCA_018816705.1 Nanobdellota archaeon | reverse complement strand
CATGTCTGGGTAGACCCTGAGAACACCATCCCAGAAGCTTCTGAAGACAACAACCTAGCCATAAAAACATTATATGTCCAGACTAAGCCCGACATGAGGGTAAGAAACGAGGACATAGCCTTCACGGACAACAACCCTTACCACAACGACAACATCCAGATCCTGGCCATGATAAGGAACATCGAATCAGAGCCCACAGGCCCCTTCACAGTGAGGTTCTACGACAACGAATACTCAAATCTGATAGATGAAGTCCAACTAGACCTAGGACCCCACCAGACAGAATTAGCCATTGTCAACTACACAACCACCTTCGGCAACCACACCATACACGTCAAGGCAGACCCGCTGAACCAAGTAGACGAATGGGACGAGACCAACAACCACGCCCAGAAACCCCTATGGGTCAGGAGAAGACCGATAAACCACGCCTCCAGCCCGTTGTTCATGAAGGAGCCTACGCTGCTGCGTGTGCCCTAAACCTTTATATACCAAAGTCACTTCCTATAACTGGGGGGATATATATGGGCGTTGAGACAATAACCATTGAAGGAGTAGTGAAAGGCGCAGATACAAATATAAGTTCTAATTATGTACATTGTCTCACAACCTTGATCCAGGATGATGATGGGCAGCTCTATACGGTTTGTAATGATAATTCAGAAAAAGCGGTCAATCTCTTAAAAGAATACTTGCCCGGAAAGAGAGTGAGAATAGAAACAAAACCTCGTGAACACGATAAATATAGAGCTGTCAGTGATTACAAAGTTCTTCAGCCAACGCCTGAAGAGGAATGAACTGTGCCTTATTAGCATGAACACTCCATCTAAATAGTTCAAAAATGAATTCCATACTACAATCCCAAATCACTTAATATTATATAAAAGTAACGAATGAACCCACATCTGCGAGGGCTGCCACTCGATGTGCGCAGAGCAGATAGCGCCGCATCCCTGAACCAATATCCAAGGCTGAAATCCAAAACATTTAAATAATACTGCGTCTTAGAAGTAGTAATATGCCGAGCCCATCAAAAGAAGAACGGATTTTAGAGCTCTTCATGAATGAGCCGACCAAGCACTGGCACTTCTCTGATATAGTGGAAACTTCAGGGGTCAGCGTCAATATCGCAGGCAAATGGCTCAGGAAACTACAACAAAAGAATATCATCAAGCGAGTCAAACCTAAAGGAAGAATGCCATATTTTATAGGCAACTATGAAGACTATGAGTTCAAGAGCAGAAAGAAACTATATGCTTTACAAAAATTATATGAAACAAGACTTATTCAAGAATTACAAAGATTGAAAAATGCGAAGACGATCATCATTTTTGGGAGCTATGTGCGGACAGACTGGAACACAGACAGTGATATAGATGTGTTTGTATATGGAGAGAGTGATGAGTTTGAGTTTGGACGCTTCTGGAAAGGTCTGGGATTTCAAGGGAGAAGTCGGGAAATCCAGGTCCATACATTCCATTCAAGAACAGAGATGGAAAATGTCACATCAGGATTACTAAAGAATGTCTTGCGAGGTTACGTCGTTAAAGGAGACATTTACGAGGTCATGGAGGTGGCTGCATCATGAATATCGAAAAACTGGACCTTGCTTATGATGAATGTAGAGAAAGCGGCAAGTTCATACCGGCTGATTATGTGGACAAGGATTTGGCAGGATCATTATACAAACAAGCCAAATCAGACTGGGAAGAAGTATTGGAATTTGAGAAAGCAAGAGAAAAAAAGACAACAAATTATTCCAAATTGTTCTCTAATAGGTATGATGTGATGAGGATGCTCATCCATGCACTAGCAATCTTCGATAAGATCAAACCGAGCGATCACAAATGCATCGGTGCTCATCTTTGCGCAAAACATCCAGAGTTTGAATTTGACTGGGAAACTTTAGAGACAATGCGACTGCTCAGGAACGGAGTTCAATATCGAGGACAGGGAGTCACTGAAGAAGTCTGGAAAAGCTATAAGCTGAAGTTTGAGATTTATGCAAAATCATTATTCTCTTTCGTAGAAAAGAAGCTTAAGCAACCCTCTTGAAGCGGCCCTTCTTCAGGTCCTCGAGGCTGGAACTGGCTGATCAGATCGAAATCGAGCCTCTCCAGGCTCTTCAGATGCTCATACTCTTCCCTGGGTATGGTGACAGTCTCCATGACAGCAGTGGAAGCAGGCCTTTCGGCGTGTGCTCCATGCAGGGATACCCGGCCGCCAGGGGATAAACTTAAATATAAAATCACCATGAGGTGAACCATGAAGAACAAGGCGACCGTCATACCTGCCCTGGCCGCGGGCTTATCCCTAATAATCATACCCATCATAAGATACGGCTTCTCAAGCGATGTCCTGTGGGCCCTCCTCGGCGGAGTGATAGCCTCCGTCATAATCTTCACACCCCTCATCATCCTCATCAAGAAAGGCGTCATCAAGTCCGGGAGATGAATCGTGTGCGAGGGCCGCCCGATGTGCGCGGAGCAGAACGCCCATCCCTAAAGCTTAGAATGCCCCCGAAAGGCTTGAAACACCTCAGAATATTGTATGAAGGGACATTACGAGCCTTTGAGCTTCAGCTCGCTCGCCTTCAGGGGCTTTATCAGTATGCCCTCAGGCTTCTCCTCGAAGATGCCGTAATCCCCAGCTTCAATCTTATAGCTCTTCAGCACATGCGAAGGTATCCGCATTATCGTCGAATCTCCCAGCACCCCGAACTTCCTGACCATCTTACGTTTACCAGTCAGGACATCAAACTTAAGAAGCTCGCTGGAAGTGAAATACTCCTCGCCACACTTAAGGCATCTCATACACTTCAGCATGACACCCTCTTTCTCGCACTGAGCCGATTCCACCCTTCCGCCGCACTTATAGCATGTCTTCATCTTCTCGGTTTGATATGGATCAATATTATATCCTCATGCTCTACATATGACAAGCAAAGACGCCTTCCAGCATATGGGTAAAGCACATTGTACTTGTTCTGCCTCTTTGACACCAGATGATGCTCTCCATCCTCCAATATCTCAACAACAAACTCAATCGGCTTCCTGAGCTTGTCAAATTCCTCCTTGAAGTGCCAGGTGAACACCAGGAGCTTCCCTTTCCAGGTGAGATCATCAAATATCTTCATCACCTGAAAGATATCTATATGAATAAACAGATATTTTTATGTTTTTCGGTCCCATACAGCAGACCTGAGAAAAGAACTTAATATGTTCTTCCCAAAGAAATCCGGAAAAGACAAGGCAATTACCGGAAAAACACCAACAGTCATACACGAGCCCTAAACCTTTATAACCCTCCTGACATTCCCCCAAGCCATGCACGAGAGCACGATATCACTCCTTAAATATGTCGGGGTCAGCGAAGCGAGCATCAAGAAGATAGGGAAGAAGACAGATGAGAAGGATCTCGACATGATCATGGCCGAGGTGTTCCCGCCGAAGAACTACGGCAACCACGGCTGCACATTCTATGTAGAGGACACCCATCCGGACCCAGAGGTGTGCAAAGCAGCAAGGATCAAGAGATGGGGCGGTTATGACCACATCAGGAAACAATTAAGGCAACATTTCCCGTATGTCAGGTTTGATAGGCCTTAGGCCTCTTCTCGATCAGGATAATGCCAATCATGTCATTCTCATAGTCGATCTCTCTTCACCTTCTCCAAAGAACTCAGTCTGCCCCCCTTCTTCTCTTTCTGGTAAGCATGGAAAGCCTTCATCTCCTCTTCAGTCATGAACCTGTCCATGTCAAGCACGTGCCTCTTGAGGTCCTGCATGTCCTTCTTCATCTCCACTATCTCCTCATGTATCATCTCTAGAGTCATTGCCATTACCTCTTTGTATCTTTTATCGGTATAAAAAGTTTATCCTTTAAGAATTCGACCCGAGAAAATCCGGAAGAAATCGGGCGGAAACCGGAAATATCAATACCCGAACCTCTTCTCATAGCCCTTGTGGTCGAGCCATTCGAGGATGATGTTCATTACCATCACTTCATTCGCTTCGATCGTATATATCAACCGCCAATAACCGGGGAGATCATATTTCCATAAGTTAGTTATCTGATATTTCTGGACATAGTATTTTGGCCAAAGCTTCCTCTGGACCTTTACCCCTTTGAATGGATCTTGTCGTAATACGTCTTTAGCTTTCAATATCTCATTGTAAAGCCGGACATCTTCATACCTTCCTCTATTCAATGATTCGAAATCATTTTTCAACCTATTTGTGATAAAGGTTATATGAACAAGTTTCATCTTAACACTAAACCCTTGGCTATCAGTTCCCTTATCCTTTCAGGATTCCATGTCCAGAATACGATGCCGTCCTTGTCTATCATGATCTTGCCCGACTTCTCGAGGTAGTCCAGGATGACCAGGAAGGTCTGGTACATCATCTTCCTAGGCAGCTTCTTCCACAGCTGATACTTGCCGTATTCCTGGCTGTACTTATGTATCGTCCTCTCAACCATCAGTACTGATTCCAGAGTCGGACTATGCAGGACCTTCTTCATATTATATAAGTATATATAAGACATATTTATGCTTTTCTGTTCTGATATCATGAAACAGTCATGGACAGAAGTTATTAAATATTTTACCCAACAAAAACCGGAAATAACTAGGAGAATTACGTAAGATTTCCGGAAATGCTACCGCTTCAGGTCCTTGAACTTGATCGAGTGCTGCTCGCCAGCAGAGGCCCAGTTCTCCAACGGGGTCTCGTGGATTATCACCGTTACTGCTTGGGCAGGGATGCCCATGGCGGTGAAGACCTCGGTTATCCTCTTCATGATCTTCGGTTTCTGCTCTTCAGATAGCGGCCAGGACTCGATTGTTACGACAGGCATGATATCACCTCAAGTAATGGAATACTCTGGATGTTTATTAAGTTTTGTAAACCTACCGAAGCATCATCTCTGATAAGCCTCATCATGATGGGTGAAAGAGACAAAAATCACAGCATCCCTGTCAACCTCATACATCAAGACAAAGCTCTTCATGATGTGAACCCTTCTCACTCCGGCCAGACCGTATCTCAAGGGATTGAAACGATAAGGATTCTCCATGATATCCTGGATTTTTCTCTTGATAGCCTTCTCTAAGACAGGATTCTTCCTGCAATGCTTGATAATACTGCGCTTGCATGATGGCGTTATCTCATATATCATTTGAACATGTCAGAAACAGAGCGGATTCTGGTAAATTTCTCCTTTCTTGCCTTTTGAAGCTCCTTGACATACTCTTTCTTGAGAGGAAGCTCGTCCACCGGGTGCCAGTCGATCCTTTCACAGAAACTCCAATCACTATCACAAACTTCCCCAGTGTGGAGATATTTTTCAAAAACCAGCTTTTTCATGGTCTCCTCCCTGGCAATCTCACTCCAGTTGACCCAGGGAAATTCTCTCAACTCCTTCTTAAATTGGTCTGATACCGACAAGGTTATTGAAGCCATCTTTACCCCCTATTCGTCATTTCCTGGAACCTTCTAAGCTCTTTTACCTTCAGCTGGAATCTTTTCTTGAGATACTCAGCAATGTTAATTTCAGGGAATCTATCTATCTCTCTCTTCAGTTCCTTTGGTATAGATACAGTGAAGGTCGCCATAATACATCACACAAAATATTGTTAATACACTAAATATTGTTTGTATATTTAAAGCTTTCGGTCAAGGCCCTTGAAATACTCAACGGTCTTTTTAAGACCTTCGTCCACTGGATACTCAGGCTGCCAGCCCAGGAGCTTCTTGGCCTTGGAGATGTCTGGTTGGCCTAGCGGGGTGTGTTGAACTCGGGCAGAAGCTTTTTCATCTCTTGGATGAACTCCTTGGCTCTCTTAAGGGAGGTCCGTGCTTTCATCTCCTGTATCGTCTCGGCCATACTGTACTGGAACCTGGAACGCTTGGCCAGCTCCATCGAGTAAAAAGACATGAGCTCCTCAGACTTGACTGAAGCAATCTCCAACGCATCCTCTTTCATGTCTTCATATTCTTCAAGGAGGCCCTTCCTTATCCTGTCCTTCACAAGCACAATAAGGGCGTCGCTCGTGACCTTGTGCACCATCTTTGACCCTGTCTTGTATCCGAGCTGCAGTAACACCGCATTCGCTATGTAGAACATAGAATAATATGAGATGACCACAATCCATAAGTAAGGCCTGAGCGAGCTGCTCATGGATTCGTCTGCAAACTGCAGCGACAATTCAGCATTCTTGATGTACATCTGCCTCGCTGCTTCATTCCTCTCCTTCTTGATCAGCCCATCCTGCAGATACCTGCCGAAGTTATGTTTCGCCTTATCCATCTATATCATTCCGTAAAATTGCTCTATGCCATATAGGATAATATTATGCCGAAAGGCCTCTTGCCCCACATTAGGCTCCTTCGCCCCGATCATCTCAATATACTGGCTCTCGGAGAACACCAAAGGATGCAACGGCAGCGGCATGGTACCGGCCACCCTGGTGACATCTTTCTCGAAAGGCTCTTCGAGGCCATCTGGGCATATGAACATCAGGTCTATGTCAGATGCTTTTCTCTGCGTTTTCTTCGCGTAAGAGCCGAAAAGAAGGATGATGTACAATCTGGATCTTATTTTCTTCCTGAAGCTGCTGAGCATGACCGCAAAATCCTTATTTTTCAATACGTCTTTCCTGCGTAGGTATTCTGCCTCAAAGACTAGAGGATGCATGACCGGAATGAGCTTGACCCTGCATGACTGGCCGAAGGTCTCGATATTCACCAAGGATGCATTCTCCAACCTTTTTACTATGGTATGTACATTCTTATAATCCATTTTCAAGGCCTTGGAAATCCTATTAATGTTCAATTCCTCATTCTTATGCTCAATGAGATATTTGATGATAGTAGACTCCTTACCCCTCATGTTAATAACACCATAGAAGTATGGTAGTATCACCACATATTTAAAGCTTTCGGTCAAGGCCCTTGAAATATTCAACGGTCTTTTTAAGACCTTCATCCACTGGATACTCCGGCTTCCAATTCAATAGCTTCTTGGCCTTGGAGATGTCTGGCTGCCTCGTCTTTGGATCGTCGATGGGAAGGTCCCTGTAGACTACCTTCGACTTGGCCCCTGTGAGCTTGATTATCTTCTCTGCGAACTGCAGCACTGTCATCTCCTCAGGGTTGCCGAGGTTGACAGGCTCATTGATGTCAGAATTCAGCAGTTTCCACAAACCCTTCACCATATCTTCGACGTAGCAGAAAGACCTGGTCTGGGAGCCGTCACCGAACACTGTCAATGGCTCACCCTTTATCGCCTGGTTGATGAAAGTGGGCACTACACGGCCGTCATCCGGACGGTTGCGCGGGCCGAAGGTGTTGAAGATACGGGCAATCTTGGTGTCGACCTTGTGGACACGGTGGTATGCCATGGTGATGGCTTCTGCAAAGCGCTTAGCTTCGTCATAGCATCCGCGGACACCCACAGGGTTGACGTTCCCCCAGTAGCTCTCCGGCTGGGGATGGATCAATGGATCCCCGTAGACCTCGGATGTCGAGGCCAAAAGAAACCGGCATTCCTTGACCTTTGCCAGGCCTAACGCATTATGGGTGCCCAAAGCCCCGACCTTGAGGGTCTGGATAGGTATCTGTTGGTAATCGATAGGAGATGCTGGCGAAGCGAGGTGCATCACCGCGTCAAGCTTGCCCTCGAGGGGTATGAAGTTGCTCACGTCCTGGTGCCTGAAGGTGAACTTAGGATTGTCCATGAAGGGCTGGATGTTCTTCCTCCTGCCGGTGATGAAGTTATCCATGCATATGACTTCATGACCTTCCTTCAGCAGGAACTCGCAAAGATGGCTGCCGATGAAGCCAGCTCCCCCTGTGACGAGGACCCTCATCGTATCTCCCTCCCGACGCTGATGTAGTTGAAGCCTAGAGCGGCCATCTCCTCCGCCTCGTAGATGTTCCTGCCGTCTATGACGTTGGGCCGTTTCATCAGCTGTTTGAGCTTTACCTTGTCGAGCTGGCGGAATTCGTCCCATTCTGTCACGATGATGAGCGCGTCAGCATCTGTAGCGGCTTCCAGCGGGGTATCCGTGTATTCGATACCTTTCAGTATCCTCTTCGCGACATCTTTTGCAACAGGGTCAAAGGCTATGACCTCTGCGCCTGCCTCCTTCAGCTGGTCGATGACCACGATCGAAGGGGCCTCCCTCATGTCGTCTGTCTTGGGCTTGAAAGCCAGGCCCCAGACTGCGATCCTCGTGCCTTCCAGCTCTGGCAATAATCTCTTGATCTTGGGGAGAAGCGATTTTTTCTGCTCTTCGTTCACCTCTTCCACGACATCGATTATCCTTGCATCACAGCCTGCTGATTTCATGGTCTTCGACAATGCCTTGATGTCCTTTGGGAAGCAAGAGCCACCATAGCCCACTCCTGCCTGAAGGAATCTAGGTCCGATCCTCGAGTCCAGGCCCATTCCCTTTGCCACAGTCTTTATGTCGCCGCCCATCTTCTCACAGAGGCAGGCTATCTCGTTGATGAAAGATATCTTTGTGGCCAAGAATGCGTTGGAGGCGTACTTGATGATCTCAGCGCTCTTTATGTCAGTGCACAGGATAGGGTGGCCTGTGCGCTCGATGTCATGATACAGCTTGAGCATCATGTCCTTGGCCTTGCCGTTGTCAGCGCCGATGACTATCCTGTCCGGCACCATGAAGTCCCTGATGGCCGTGCCCTCCCTGAGGAACTCCGGGTTGGAGACCATGTCAAAGTCGATCTCCTTCTCCAGGTTCTGCTTGATTATCGTTTTCACGCTATCAGCCGTGCCAACGGGGACAGTGCTCTTATCTACAATGACCTTATAGCTGTCCATGCCCTTGGCGATGTCCTTTGCGGCCTGCTTTACGTAGCTCATGTCCACTGAACCGTCCTTGCCAGAAGGGGTCCCTACAGCGATGAATATGATCTCTGATCTCTTGACAGCCTCTGTGGTATCTGTCGTGTATGTGAGCCTGCCCTCCTTGACGTTCAGCTTCACCATCTCTGAGAGCCCTGGCTCGTAGATGGGGATAATGCCCTTCTTCAGGCCCTCAATCTTCTTCTCGTCGATATCGACGCATATCACGTTGTTGCCTAGGTTTGCCAGGCAAGTGCCCACTGTGAGGCCGACATAGCCTGTCCCGATCACTGCGATAATCATTCATATCACCTGTCGGCGGAGATTAAAGCACGATATAAATATCTTACCCTTATCCTACTTTATCCGATAGGTTTATATACTTTTAAAGGCTTTTTATAGGCATGAAGAACAAGATCTCCATCACGCTGAATGAGAAGACCCTGCAGGAGATAGATACCATCATCGACAGGATATACATCAGGAACAGGTCACAGGCGATCGAGTATCTTGTCACACAGGCGCTGGGGGAGAACAAGACAGCCGTGATACTGTCCGGCGGGGTGGAACATAAGCTGAAGATAGGCAAGGACTACAACATCACAGCGATGGTGGGGAACCGCAGATTAGTTGAGATGGCTGTCCTGAAGCTGCGTGAGAACGGGTTCAAGAGCATCTTTGTGGTCGCGAGGCAGAAGGTATTGACTGCGGTCTTCTCTGCCATGGGCGACGGCTCGAAGTACGGAGTGAAGATCAGCTATGTCGAAGAGAAGGAATCAAGAGGAACGGCTGACTCTCTCCGGCTGTTGAAAGGGAAGGTTACAGGGAGCTTCCTGGTTGTGTATGGGGATATAATATTCTCAAAGATAAATATCGATGAGCTGTGGATGGACCATGTCAAGCATGGCAGCATGGTGACGTTGATGCTGACTACGTCTGCGAAGCCCTCTGACAAGGGCACTGTCGTGATGGAAGGAAGCAAGGTGCTGGACTTCATCCAGAAGCCAAGGGAGAGCGATGTCTATCTTGTCTTCTCGCCGATATTCGCTGCTAGCTCAGAGCTGTTGGATTATTTTGGTGCATCGCTCGAGAAGAACGTCTTTCCCGTGCTGGCGGAAAGGGGACTGATGCTCGGGCATCTCAGCAGCCAGAAGGAAAAGCATGTGCACTCCCTGGAGGACGTGAAAAATGTTTGAGATCCTTTCTTCTGAAGAGGCCTTTCGCTGCCCATTCTTTGTCATCACGAAATATGGCTGCGTGGACGAGAACAAGAAGCATCATGATTATTATGTCCATGAGGCCCCGGACTCATCTCATATACTCTGCCTCACAAAGGAAGGCAAGCTCGTCCTGGTCAGGGAATATTATCTGCCGACTCGCGAAACGTCATTGCATTTCCCAGGGGGGACGATCGAGAAGGGGGAGACAGCTATGGAAGCTGCTGTCAGGGAGCTCAAAGAGGAAACCGGATTGAAGGTGCCGGCAATGAAGCACCTCTATACGATAGCCAAGGATCCAGGATATTCAGCTGGCAGGATGCATGTCTTCCTTGCGAAGGATGCGGAACAGGAATCCGAGCCTGAGAATGATATCGTGCTTCTCACACCACAAGAAGTGAAAGAGGCCATCGACAAAGGAGAGATGAACTGCGCGCCCTGCATGGCGGCTTTCTCGCGGGCGGTGGACCTTAGAATATAATCAGCCAGATCTTCTCCCTAGCCTTTTCTTTTTTTCCGGGGTCTCAAGGAAATTATCCTCTGAGACAACGCTCTTTCCTAGTCTTTTCTCAATATCTTTCCTAGTAGAGCCAGCGACATCCCCACCGTCCTTAGCATCCCTTTTCAGCCTCGGGAGCCTCTGAGAATCCCTCTCGCGGGTGAACCTTGTAGTGGTGGCCTCGCCCAGCATCGTCAGTATCAGCTCCAGGTCATCCATATGATCCCTAAGATTCTGCCTCTCAAGGCCCTTATGAGCCTTGTATTCGCTCGGCGTAAGCCCAAATGTCGCCTTCGATATTTCAGCAGTAAGAATCGAAAATTCGATTTCTGCCTTGACGCCCCGTTCAGCCCACTCATCTGTCAATTCATCCCTTATGGCAATACCCCTCGCCCTTTTCTCAATCCATCCATCAGAGTAACCCTTTGACCTGAATATCTCTTTCATCCGCTTCTGCGCAAGCTCAGGATTCTCGATCTCCTGCACCCTCTGATAACCGACTTTTGCCAGCCATCTCTTGAAAGGCTCGGCCTTTTTTGAGGGTACTGACTGGATGATCCTGAATGCATTCTCTGTGTCTACGCAATCAGTAAGATAGGTCTTACCATCAGCTGATAACAATTTCAGTTGTCGACAAAATGTCGATAACTCAATCCCACTCGTCTCAGCCTCCCTCTTTTTTAACCTGTACCAATAGTCCTTTGCATCAGAGCTGTCAGTCAAAGCTCTAATAATATCAACCACTGAGAAATACCATTTATCTTTGTGCCACACCCTCCTGATCTTCTTCCCTTGGAAGACCACCAATGCTTGGTCCATCATTCATGATGAATATGGGGATAAATATAAACCTTCTGCCAGGATGTCCAGTGGACAGTGGAATTGTTGCTTAATGAATGATAGTCAGCAGCCAGAAGGAGAGGCATATACACAGTTCTAATGATCTCAAGAGCGTTTGAAGTTATAGAAAAATATATTAATATGCTTTCTTGAAGGGGTATATATGGAATGGAAAAAAATGTTCAAACCGAACTTGTGGAAGATTGTATTTTCGATAATCATAACAGCATCGTGGTTTTTCATCCTTAAGAAGATGCTGCCCATGGTCCTCTGTGATTGTATCATGGAAAGCCCGCTCATGTGCAAGGATTATTACAATTACCTGCTGATAAACCATCACCTCTGCGGGTGCGGCTGCACACCTTTTATAGATGTGGTTGTGCAATATCTCTTGTTCATCATCGTTCCGTTCATTGTTGCTTATATTGTGTTCTCTCTGTTGCAGCTTGTCCTGTCAAGAAAGAAATGAACAAGTACAATATAATGGAATTACCATACTACTTATTTATTTTCAATATTGAAAATAATTCTTTTTGCGTTAAGTTTTTAAATGGAACCCGGTTCCTCCTCGTTGACGGCCATAGTGGCCTGGTCCTACCCGGTCCCATTCCGAACCCGGCAGTCAAGCAGGCCAACGTCCTGTGCGGTACTGTTCTTTGAACGGGAAACACAGGAAGCTGTCACCCTTTCTAATCTTTAATCGTAATAGCCGGCAACATCACTACTGGCGGCGCTCACGGCCGACTTTTCTCCCTGCTTCTGCCTTATATCGTCGAAAAGGTCGTCCTATCCGCCAAAGATTACTCCAGGCTAGGTCGCTTATAGATTAGCCTTCGTAATCTTCGGCTCCTCAGCGCGCCAGTGGTGTTGCCACCGAAGAATACCTGTCGAGCCGTTGTCGCCGCCTCTTAGTTAAATATCCGTAAATTACTAAAACATGTGCTGATTCCCTCCCTACATGACAATAACCGACATCTTCCAGACATATGCTGAGGCAGGCATGCTAAAACAAGATCTGGGTGCGCAGATTCTCGAGGATCCTCAATTGATTGTGATGGCGCGCGACAGGATAATGGCCTATCTTCCCTTCTTGGACGAATGGTTCCTGGCACAGGATGACTGGACCCAGAACTTCGAGGGTGATACCGGCCTGAGCGTGATGAGAAATAGGATACCAGTCATCTCTAAGGCAGCAGAATCGATAGAGCGGGGCCGGCCGGATTATGACATCGATGAGGTTGCCGAAGCCATGACCATCGTTGCTGCAAAGATAATGTACTATCAGAGCAAGTCTTCAGGAATGCCTTATTCTGTGCTATGAACAGCACCAGCACTTGATGGCGTTGGGTGTCTCGTTGGCTGTGAAAAAATTATATGCCCCTATTAGTTGCACTGGGCCATGAAGAACCAGCTCAAGACATTTACGCTGCTGGCAGCGCTGGGATTCAGGCCTATTCATCACGAATCCTTTCAGGGGCGGACTGCTCTCGTTGTTC
Source organism: Nanobdellota archaeon (assembly GCA_018816705.1). Classification (GTDB taxonomy): domain Archaea; phylum Nanobdellota; class Nanobdellia; order Woesearchaeales; family JAHIVG01; genus JAHIVG01. The sequence goes on along the minus strand of JAHIVG010000023.1, from coordinate 6,397 downwards.
TCGACTCATCTAGCCATGGAGAAACGGATACAAAGATTGGAAGATATAACCTAATGTAACGAAATCTTAGTAATCGCTGCTTTTGGACGTCTTCGATGTATTAAATGATTATTAACAAAATTTGCTAAGGCAACTCCAATTGCAATACTCATTCCGAAATGTGTGGCTGTGAACTGTTCCTTTGAAAAATGCGTGGTATAAATAGCCAATATTCCACCAGTTACAACAGTAAATACAATGAACATAATAATCATTACAAAATCAAACTTATCAAATGAAAGGGATTTGTTCGATAACCAAATAACAATTCTTGAAATAAAAAAATATAGAATAAAAACAAACATAGGCATGAATATCATGTGTAATTGATATGTATTGAATATTGGAATTAAAGTTAATAATACCAGAATATACCATGAATATAACATATATCTAATAGGGTCAACTTTAACGATATAATCTCCAAACTTTTTAATAAAATCTTTGTTTTTTCCTTTTGGATAAAATAACTTAAGTTTTACAATATTTGTGTTTATTGTTTCTTTTTCTAATTCATCCAACATTTCATATATATAATCTTCATTAAAAACTGAATTCTTAAAATAATACACAATATCCTTATCTGAAAGAAACATCCCTTTGTCAGATTTCAATTTTAATAACAATTGAATTTTTCTTTTTACATCTTCCTTTGTATCTGATTCATTGATTTCCAAATCCAACGTATCTTCCTTTTTCAACATCATGAATATAATTTAAAATAGAATTGAAGTATATAAATATTGTTAATAATTATTGATCATCATACTCCCCATCCAAAACCTCCCTTATCTTCTCGGCCTTCTTCTTGCCGATGAGGTCGACGTCCTGGAGGTCTTCTTGCGGAGCGATGATGAGGTTCTTGATGGTCTTGAAATGCTTGAGCAGGGGTCTGGCTAAAGTCATGCCGATGCCCGGCAATGCAGACACGATGTATTCCTGCTGCTCTTTCAGGGTTCTTGATGGCTTGAGCGCGTGCGGCGTGAAGTCAGAAGGCTCCTTGTCCTGCTCACGCTTGGCTATTATATATAATAAGGCAGCGGTCTCATGCAGATTCCTGGAATTGAGGATCGGTATGCCATAGCTGACGGTAACTGTCGATAACATGCCCCTGATTGCATTGGGGTGGATGTTGCGCTGCTTGAAGATATCCTCAGAACCCTCGAGTATCAGCAAGGGCCTTTCGTAGTTCTGCTTCAACAGCCTGAGCTGCTCCAGCAGCCTGCCGTCAATTATGGAATCGACAAAGTCCGGAACCCTCTTTATCTCCACCCCAACCCTTGAAGAAGGCTGGATGTCAGCAGAGTCGAGCTGCCTCACCTCGATCTCAGCGTTCATGTCCATGAGCTCCTTTATCATGGCGGATGACTTCTGGCGGTGATCGACTATTATCTTCACCTTCTCCATGTAGGACTCCAAGGTGTGATGCTGCTGCTCAATCACCCTAGTGTGTATCTTGCTCTTGAGCTGCTGCAAAGTGCGGAACATCCTTTTCTCCTTATGATGCGCAGACCACCTGTAGGCCTCATCCCTCGTGTCTTTTGTAGTGAGCATGATGACGCGGCCTTTCTCTGTCCTGCCTGTCCTGCCACGCCTCTGGATGGTCCTTATGGCCGAGGGCACGGCCTCGTAGAATATGACCATATCAACCTGTGGGATGTCCAGGCCTTCCTCCCCCACTGAGGTAGAGATGAGGATGTTTATCTCCCCATTGCGGAAGCTGTCGATCATCTCGAGCTGCTTCTTCTGTGTCATGCCGGTGGTGCCCTTCTTCATCTGCCCCACGAATATCGAAGCCCTTATGCCGGGGATATCGTTGAGCTCCTGCTCGATCTTCTGTGCAGAGTCACGGTACTGGTTGAAGACCAGGACCTTCATGCCCGGCCTGAACTCTTCCTTGATGATCCTCTTCAACTCCTCAAGTTTTGGGTGCTGGATGCCTTGCTCTGCCATTGCTGAGGTCTTGATCAAGGCGGACTTGAAGTTGATGTCCTTGGCCAGGTTCTGCACAGCCTTGACCTTGCTCGTCAAGGAATCGGCCATGATCTTCCCCATGTATTGGTCCAAGGAGGTTATGCCTTGTGTCTCCAAGAGCTCGAGGGCGTGCTGGACCTTCATGATCTCTGCTGCAATCGACAAGGCTCTCAATACCTCGAATGCCTTGTTGCCCTGGGCTATCTCTGCCTGCAGCTCGGCCTGCATCCCTAAAACTTCCCTCCTGGTCGTGCCGACGGGCCGTTTCAGAATGCCCAGATCCTTCATCTCTTTCAGCTTGGAGCCGATGCAGTCCTTGAGGAACTTCTGTATCTCCTTGAAGGAAGGGGGCAGCTCCACGTACTTCCAGTCCAGCTTGACCTCTTGTATGTATGGACGGACGTCAGGGTCGGTGTCTGTCCGTATCTCGATGGATTCTATGACAATGTTCTGGCAGACCTCATCGATGACCTGCTCGTCAGAGCCTGGCGAGGCTGTCATGCCCAATATCCGGGGGTATTTCGCCTTCTTGTGGTACTGCTGGGCTATCCAGACATAGCTGTAATCACCCACGGCCCTATGCGCCTCATCGAGGACGAGAAGGGAGACATCTTTCAGGTCGATCTTGCCGTTCATGATATCGTTCTCCACGCCCTGGGGCGTTGAGATGATGACCTTGGCCTGCTTCCATAGCTCTGCGCGCTTCTCGGACTTTATCATTCCCGTGAACATTGTTATCTCCTGTGTCTCGATGTTGTCCTTGAAGGTCTGGAAGTGCTGCTGGCACAGCGGCCTAGTGGGTGCGAGCATGAGAATCTTCGAATTCGGGTATGACTTCAGCCTGTGCTTGGCCAGCATGACCGCTATAAGGGTCTTGCCCATGCCTGTCGGCAAGACGACAAGGCAGTTCTTCAGCGTGCACTCGTGAAAGATCGTCTCCTGATACAGCCTCGGCTTCATTGATGCCGGGAAGCAAGGAGGGTTTTTAAGGGTTATCCCTGGATGGCCAGAAGATTGACGCATTCCTGCCGGATCTTCGGCACGAGGATCTGGTCGCAGTAGGATCCATCTTTGAGAACAAGTGCCAGGCAGTAGTTGATGAGGGTGGGCTCTGTGATGGTCTCACAGATGTCCCTACGATTGCTGCGGCGGCCGAGGTCAAAGAGACACCAGTTCTTATTGTACTCGTCCTTCTGCATGCAGGCATCGATCTCAGCCTGGCCTATCCTCTCATGCTGACCATCACTCAAGAAGAAGAAGTTGACACCTATCATTATGAAGGCGCAGAACACGAAGAACAGCATGTAATCATGCCAGGGGACCCCCAAGATCCTCTTCGTGGACGTTGCCTCCTTGAAAGCCGCCTCGATGGTCTCCCTGGTGTGTCCGGCCTTCTGCAGGTGGGTGACTATCCTGTCCTTCGGGAAATGTCGGTGGGTCTTCCTCACATACCTGACTAAAGCCCTGTGCACCCCTTTTTTTGGCATTGGTGAGGATTTAGATTATGGTATATAAGAAGGTTACGGTCTCAGTAAGCAAACCTTTCAACAACCAAATAGAATATCAGCCAGAGTATGATGGCAAGCAGGAGGGTGCCGAAGATGATGGTGAACACGTTGTTGAACAGCCATATCATGAACACGCCTGCAAGCACAAAGCCGAAGAAGAACGACCATGGCAGCCTGCCGCCGAAGAAGGCTGTTCCGCCGTCCAGAGGAGGGATGGGCAGCATGCTGTATATGGCGAGCCAGAGGTTTATCTTCATGGCCATCCACATCAGGGGCGAGCCTGATACCAGGAAGAACAGCTTGAAGAACAACGCCATCGCGATGTTGATTATGGCGCCTGAGGAAGCGATGATTATCGAATATGAACCGCTGAGGCCGTAGCGGAAATGGCCTATTCGCTGAGCTGTCATGGCATAGACAAAGACTCCGCCTGTGGCGACGAATACCCACTTGCCCTGAGTCACGAAGGTCAGCAGCAGGGCGAAGACTATGCCCCAGCCCCATACCTTGTACTCAGACCTATAGCCTGGGATGAAACCGACCAGTTTCTGTATGGAAACGTGAGCAACATAGGCTATAGCCACAAGGATGAGGACCGAGATGAAGTTGCCCAGCCAAGGGAAGATGCTGAACTCTTGGCGACCGTCATCGAAGGCGAAGACCAGCGTGACGACGAAGATCGATATTGCCAGATCGTACAGCTCCTTGTTGGTGAAGCGGAAGAAGCGCTTGACCCTATATACATACTCAGACCTGGGCAGTATGATGTCCATGCCACTAGCCGAGGCATTGGGTTTTAAATAGTTTTTGGGCCCACACTGAATGTGTAAGATATTGTCGGATTCAACAGCTCCTCGATGCCCTTCCTGTGGCCTGCGCCGACGATTGCGAGGATCTTCTCCTTCGGATGCTGCTTTGTTATGTGGTTGAGCCTTGAGGCCATGTGGTGGTTCCGCTCCTCTATCAGCACCCTGTAGACGTTGGGATAATGTATCTTGACGTGCTCCACCAGCTTCTCGATGACCTTGTCTTCCGGCACCTTCCTCAGGTCGAACGGTAATCGCTTGGGGTTGAATATGCCGGTGATGATCTCCCAGAAGAAGCGGAAGCGCTCCTTCCAGGTTATGCCTTTCGAGAGCCTCTTCAATGTGATCGTGATGTGCTGGTCGATGCAGACCACATTGAGATTGTGCTCCTTTGCCAGCTTCGCTGCCAGGAGCATCTCCTCGCCGGGCGAGATGCCGACTATGTCCCCCATCTTCTTCTCTGCCCAGGCACCTATCAATGCGAATATGAAGCCTGTAAGGCCGAACTTCGGCAGCATGGAGAGCGACAGACGGGTGCGTCTCTTCTCTGTGAGGGCGGCCAGCCTGGACCTGTCCAGCTCTAGAGCCACTATGTCTGGCTTTTCCTTCTCTATGTACTCCCTGACTTCCTTGAGGGACTGCTTCGCGATGTGCGAAGTGCCTAATATGTGGATCATGCAGCAAGGCAGTAGAGATAGATTTATAAAGTTAGGGGTAAAATATAAATAGAACTGCCACTCTATAAGGAAAACGGAGGCGATGATTCATGCTTAAGATGAAAAAAATCACTGAAAGCTACGATATGAAGGTCTTCAGCGACGATGGGGATTATTTCGGGGATGTCGAGGAGGGCATCCTGACGCATTCAAAGGTGTTCGGTTGGAGGATAAGGGCCACCAAGGGGTCATTCCTGTCAAGGGTGCTCGGCAGCGCAAAAGGCGTCATTGTACCACATACCCTAGTGAAGAGCATAGGCGACATAATGATAATCAGCAAGGCAGCCATGCCTGCCTACAACCCTGACGAGGATAAGTAGAAGTTTCTCTATAACATTTACCTCCCGATATAGACCGAAAGATATAAATATAAGATATTCTTACAGTAAGAAAATAAGAATAATGGAGGTATTGATATGGCCGTAGAAACCGTAAAGATGTCCTCGAAGGGACAGATTGTGATACCTCAGGGAATCAGGGAAAGCATCCACGCAGATGAAGGCACAATCTTCGCAGCGATGGGCTCGAATGACACAGTGATCCTGAAAAAGATAGCGACGCCTTCCAAGGAAGAACTCCTGAAGGACCTTTCATCCATCGCAAAGGAAGGAAAGAAGCGGCTGCAGAGTATAGGGATCAAAGAGTCTGACCTCACACGGATCACAAGAAGATGAAGGCTGCTGTCCTGGACACCAACGTCCTGATCTCAGCCACCCTATGGGATGGGAGCGAGGCGCAGAAACTGCTCTTCAAGCTGATTGAGCTGGATGTCAAGATATTCAGTTCCTCGCAGATATTAGCTGAATACGAAAAAGTCCTGAAACGGGATTTTGATTATCACGATGAAGAGGTCTCTAACATAATCGAAAAAATAATGTCTTTTGCCAGTCTTGTTGCACCCAACAAGACCGTCGATGTTGTCAAGGATGACCCAGAGGACAACAAGATTATCGCCTGTGCAATTGAATCCTCAGCAGACTGCATAATAACCTATGACAAGCACCTGCTGAACATCGCAGAATTCAATGGGATAAAGATAATCAAACCGGAAGAAGCCATGAGCCTATTGTATTAGAAACATTTTTAAGTTCTCGGCCCTGATATGATTAAAAAAGGGGTCCTAATGCGAAAAGGTCAGATAACCATATTCATCCTTGTAGGCATAGTCGTGATTGCAGCCTTCTCCATGATATTCTTCCTTAAGAAGGAATCACCGCAGGAGGACCTTGAGGGAAAGAACAAGATAATCATCGACAATCTCCTCTCCCAGACCCCTTTCAAGAACTACGTCTCGGGCTGCATCGAGGACACGATGGAAGCAGGCATGAAGCTGGCCGGGATGCAGGGCGGGGTT
>JAHIVG010000022.1 GCA_018816705.1 Nanobdellota archaeon | reverse complement strand
CGAACATCATTATTGTCACCCCTTGAGAGAGGGTAACAAGGCTTAGCTAATAAATGTTTCGTTAGAAACTAATGCCGCTGAGGGGGCCAAATTGTGAGTGAGGCGGAATAAGGCCATAGGCAGGATATGAGGTACAGATTTCCCTCAAAGTTACAGAGAGAAATCCGCCGAACGAGCCCGCTCCCAGCGGCCAAATGACTTGATTGGCCCGTTAGTCAAACCAACCTATGACATCGCGACTATACAAAGTTGGCGAAACCGATTTGGGAAAGCAAAGTGCAACGAGCTTTCTATATAGTCGCTGTTATGTGCTTCGAACGGAACGAGGTGGAATGAGAATGCAATGTGGTTCGGAGCGAAGAAAGTTCGGCTCGGCGTCATTTCAATTTTATAACTGCCGATTTGTTCGTACCATACTTTTGCTTCATCCATTTTTTTGCGTCATCTAACACAAAATTCCCATATTTATTTTCTGGTGCAAGAACTAAATCAACAGACCATTTGGAATCTTGATTATTATCCCTCATTTGAAGCAAAAGTATGAAATCAACATCAGCAGGTCTTTTTTTCTTTGTCGTAAAACTGCCAAGCAAATATGCAGAAGAAATCGGCAGAGTTTTTTCTAAAGTTTTAAGGATTTTTTGTGCTTTATTCCACATCTCTTTACGATATTTTGATTTAAGTAAAATTTTTGGAATTTCTTTTATCATATTTTTAGATAAACAGAAAGTCATATATAAAGTTTGTTAAGTCGAGGCCGTGTAGAAATCCAATAGAATGAGATTCTTTTTGATCCGGTTAAGCGGCTGATTTCTATATGAGCGTGACCATGTTGACTTTCGCGAGGATCAAAAAGAACCAGGATTATCACGCGGCCTAAGTCGAGCCGAATTGCACAAACAGCTATTAAAACTAATTCGTTGGTGCTGCCAACACCCATGGGAAACGATTCGAAAGCTTTATAAAAAGTGTTGGTGCGGATCGTGTCATGAAAACCCACCTACTAATCCTGGCAACCATTTTGTTGATAGCATGTTCACAGCAAGAGGCAGGAACAACGACAGTCGTTGATGACGACCTCCCTGAGATACCGAAGTGCCCCGAGAGCTGTGATGACCTGGATGACTGCACCCGGGACCATTGCTCAGACTCTACTGATTATGTGTGTGCGCATGATCCCCAAGCTTGTTGCGGAGACGGTAATTGTGATGACGGAGAGAACAAGTGCACCTGTCCGACTGATTGTGGAAACTGCAACAGCACTATGCAGGCCGGACTGGGCTGGATATCCTTCGAGTGCGTGGATGAGACTTGTGAGATGGTCAGGCACGATGCTTCAGAGTGCGATGATGACGACTCCTGCACCGAGGATTCTTTCCTTGATGGTTGTGTTCATGAGGTCATCGAGCCCTGCTGCGGCAACAACGAGTGCGAGGCAGGCGAGAGCTGCAATGATTGCTCGTTGGACTGCGAGTGCGCGATAACAAAGGACCTGGCTGACTTCCCAGGCATCTTCGGCTCTGACCCCCTCATCGTGACAGGAGACCAGGGCGTGGCAGCTGACACACTTGCAGCTACCATAATTGCCCTTGCCGTCGGCGCCTCAGGCGATGCTGTCCTGGCCTCAGAAGTATCTTCAGTGATGGGCCGGGACATGATAGTGATCGGTTCTCCCTGCGTGAACAAGGTGGCTTATAAGCTGACAGGCAGGCCCTCTCCCTGTGATTCAGAGGTATCCAACTTCTATGCAGACATCAAGCTGGTGCAGACCGGCCAGGACTCCGTTGCCTTGCTGGTGATGAGCTCGCAGCCAGAGCTCCACAGGGTGGCAGCGCAGGCCCTAACTAATGGTGGCCTTTCTGGGTCATCAGCCCAGGTCTCGGGCACTTTAGAGAGTCCGGTGGTCAGTTAATTCAGGAGGAAGTTCCTAAGGGAGATCATGCCTTGACCTGATCTGCTCTTGGTGATGAGAATTTTGCTCATTCGGCTGTGCAGTTTTTGGAATCTATCAAGTCCGTCAAGCTCCCTCGGATGGATCTTATCAGAAGAAGTGGCATTGATTGCCTTGTTCTCCACTATGAAATCGACCTCTGATTTGAGCTCTGACCAATAGCTAATATCCTGGTATTGTTCAGCAAGCCTAATCAGGACAGCGTTCTCGAACATCTGTCCCAGGTTCTCTTTTAGGCCTATTGCTGTTATGAAACCATTGTCCAACACATAGAGCTTGGGTAACTTCGTCACGTCGTGACGTATTTTAGCCGAATGGGAAAAGAATGTGACTTCAAAGAGCAGGAATGCGTCTATCATATGGCTGATATACATTGAGATGGTATCATTGGACAATCCGAACACCTTTGAGAGCTTGTTGACACTGACTTTTGAGCATGATGAGTCCATGAAATACCTCGCTATCGCCATCAGCTGTTTCGGATTCCTTATCTTGTATCGGTTTACTATGTCCTTGTATATGATATCCTCAAAATACTGCTGGAGCAGGGTGATTTTCTTCTCCGCATCGGTCTCCAGGACGACTTCTGGGAATCCCCCGAATCTGAGGTATTCCTTGAGGCTCGGCTTCTTGCTGAAATCCTGGTATTCCTTGAAGGAGAGTGGCATTATACTGAATGATATGTTACGTCCAGTGAGAAGCGTCGAGAGCTCTCTTGAGATCATGGACGCCGCTGAGCCTGTGATTATGATCTTAAGGTCCTCATTCAGGTCATATCTTGTCCTCACCCACCTTTCCCATCCATGGATATTCTGCACTTCATCAATGAAGAAATAGGTCCTTTTCCTATTATTGGTGTGTTCTTTATATGTCTGGAATGCCTGTTCCAACAGTTCAACATCAAGATGGTCTGCCAGGCTGTAGTCTTCTAGGTTGAGGAACAGTATCTGACGTTTGTCTGCCCCTTTCCTGATGAGTTCCATCATAAGCTGTCTCACGAGGGTGGATTTGCCTGATCTCCTTATGCCCTTGAGGGCTATGACTTCCTTCCTTTTCATGTAAGGCATTATCTTGTCGATGTAGGAGGTTCTTCTTATGCCGGCCTCCATCTTCTTCTCCCAAAGGTTCCATCTTTCCAGCACTTCCAGCAACAAGGTTTTTTCTATCATATTTATAAAGAAAATCGCCCTTATTTATAAAGGTTACGGATATATCCTGAACCTTTTTAAAGGTAGTGTGGGGTGATTCTTGATACATCATTCGTCCCAAGCTGCTGCAATCCGCTGTTCTGCTCCAACATTTCGAAACCTTTATAAAACCCCTCATCGACTATAAGCCCCATACATATGTACGAGGAAAAGAGGGGAAAGATACTGCAGAGACTACTCGCCCTGGTTTCGATAGTGTTACTTCTGCCCTTGCCGGCCATTGCTATAATCGGGCCCTGTCCTGGAGGTTGCAGTTGCAAGGATGCATCAGGATGTATAATGTATTTAGACTGCATTAACATTGATGATTGCTATTCGCAATGCTGGCCCTCCGGCCTGACTCCCTGCGACGACGGATATGCCTGCGCTGGGGGTGCATGCCTCCTCATAGGCACACAAGACCCCGTCGTGGTTCCTGACGGCACGCAATACCAGTGGTCTGACTGCCTCGCCCGGAATTTTGACACGTGTGATGACTACTGTCAGGGTGTGGGCAGCACATGCAGCGATGTCTGTCCAGTACCCGGCAGGGATGAGGTAGCAGGTGGGCACACATGGTCTGATCCGAGTCATTGTGCAGAACTCATACCATATGGCGGGCCGTACCAGTACGCCTGGGATTGCTCCGAGACCTTCCCTATCTATGATACTGGCTATGTAAGGACAAGGTGCTGCTGCTCCATCGAGGGCGACCAGAGCTCTGGCACATGTGCTGAACAGGGTGGCCATTGGGCTGACAAAACTGATTTTTGCGAAATAGGCGACTGCGGCCAGATCCAGGATGTCGACGGCTACTGCTGCGGGGACGACGAGCAGGAACACTGGGTGTCCGGCAGTGCAGCTGATTACACGGTCGACGCCTGCACTAAAGAGCCCAATTCATGCGCCTGGCAGAAAGCAGGGACTTATGTCCAGGAGAAGGACCTCGGCGAGAGGATAGGCCTTCCGGCAAGCCAGTCGTTAGAATGGGTAAAACAGGAGAGGACCTTCAACACGAGGGAATACGGCAAGCTGCAGATACTACTATATGATCCCTGCTGCAACAATCCTGGTGAGCAGGCCTATGATAATCTAGTCTTGACTAAGGAGGGAGAGACGACCAACCTCATCCAGAATCCCAGCTTTGAGACAGTGAACCCTGATGGCTCGCTGCCAGGCTGGACCCACGGCTGCGGTGAGGCTGTCGTGTCTTCCGATGCCCATCAAGGCAGCAATTCGCTCGTGAGGAGAGGCAGCGGGGGATGCCTGTCATCACAAGAGGTGGTTGTGGCCCCGTTCACCAGCTACAAGCTCATCGTATGGACAAAGCACCTGATTGGCAATGACGCCGGCGCAGCCGTAATTGACCTTGGAGAATATTGGACCAACGACGGCAGCGAAGACGAGCTCGGGCTGGATAAATGTGATGACAACGTCGACAACGACTGCGACGGCCAGAAGGACTGCAACGACATGGACTGCTGCGCAGGCGAGAACTGCATACTGTCGGTGTTTAATGGGCCGACAGCCGCTGTGCACTGCTCCGCCTACCCGATAAGCTACGACTGCGGCTGCACTTCGAACAGCGACTGCACCATCTCCTCAGAATGCCATTTCTCCGGCTATAAAAAATATTACTTGAGATCCCTCACCATCCAGCCAGAAGGCAAGCTCTACCTCGACCAGGGCAGCGAGCTCCACATCAAGGAAGACCTGCTCATGGAAGGCGGCCTGATCGAGAAATTCAACGCGGGCGATGATCCGCTGCTAATAGAGGTCAAAGGCAGGGCGGATTTCGACTGCACCGGTCCTGGATGCCGTATCCGCCACTTCAATGAGATGGCTGGCCAGGCGATAAGGCTTGAGGCGGCTTCATTGTTCATCAGGGGCGGCACGAGCCCCGATCTCCCTTTCTTCTCAGCCGGGCCTTCTGGCACTGAGCCCGATAGCTGCGGGGACCCTACAAAGCTTAGGGGGCTTTTGATACAGGTAACCCCAGTCGACCAGGATCCTCTCCCTGATACATACAGCATCGGCAGTTTCATGTACTGTGCATCCGACCTTGACACGAACCTGCCGCTGAATGCAAGGCAGTGCGACAACGGGAGATACTGCCCCAGGGGGTACTCCTGCATCAGGCCCGGGCAATCCAACTCTCCAGGCCCAAACCTCATAATGAATCCGGGGTTCGAGTCTAATTCCTTGCCGTCCGAAGGAGGCCTCGCGATACAGAGCATCGAGCCGATTCCTGGTTCAACGATATCTGGCAACCCGATAACCTTCAGGATTAGGACGAACAAGCCCGCTACGAGGTGCAGGGGTGACATCACGGACCAGGTGCTGGACGACATTGATATGGTTATATTCACACAAGAGGATTCAGACCGTTTCATCGGCTATTATGCCAACCCAATCCCGCAGGACTACACTTTCTGGTTCGGATGCACCAACGGCATCGAGGTCAGCCAGACTAAATCAACAATCTTCACATGGGCCCCAGAATGAAAAATATCAATGCACTCAAGATGATTGCAGTCATGATGGTTATCGTAGCTTCTCCAGTCATTGCCCAGGAATGGGACGGCACAGGTCCGTGTTTCTGTAATGCGGGCTGCTACAACAGCAGGACTTGCGAGAGGGGATATGAAGTGTCGCCTTCAGAATGCGGTGTATCCGCCACAGCCGGAAGTGTCTGCGCTGATGGATACTATTGTACTTCACCCACTAATTATTATGGCATCTGCGAACCATGCGGCGACGATGACGAGGAGTATTGGATAAATGAACAGGACACTGAAGGCTCTGTGGCCGCCTGCTGCTTTGATAGCTCGGCGGGCTGCGCCTGGATCGACTCAGGAAATCAGATCCATTGCAATGTGAAGGACGCAGCCGGAAACGGCGGCTTTGAAGGCGGTAGCGGGGATGAAGGAACATGCGTTGACGGGATAGACAACGACTGTGACGGCCTGACTGATTGTTACGACACCGACTGCCATATCGGAGCGCAATGCAAGATGAGTGTATGCACGGCAGGCCAATGCGATGAAGTATATGGTCCTGGAACCGATCAATGCTCATTGCATACGGATTGCCAACATTATAGCTGTGTCAGCAGCGTATGTACTTTGATCAATGATGATTCACCTGACATAGCAGACGATTGCACCTACGACGGCGAGTGCTCGGCTGTCTACGCATGGGAGCTGGTCGCCGAGGGCACCAACCTGATAACCTACGAGACCGGCCCTGAATGCGTAAATATTCCTGATGAGGATGCTGACACCTGCATAAGGATCACGCGAGGGAATGATGGGACAGTATGCGGAGATAATAATGATAGGGTGTGCTACGCCTATCTCACCCAGGACGTCGGAATGCTTCCGCAAGGCAAGTATGAGCTCTCTGCCTGGGTGAAGGGCAACGACGCCAAGATAGGATGGCATTACCAGGGCCAGCCATATGCTTATGTATCCTCTACTCAGGCGGATTGGAAGCGGATCTCAATAACCATTGGCGCTGACGGCGCCAGGGAAGTCATAATCATCCTCGAGCCGGACAAGCAGTCCGTAGGTGATTTCTTCTACGACGACATCCAGCTCATCAGGGTCAACTCAGGCACGGACATCCCGGCATTTGTGCCCAAGCAAGGGGCATTCCTGGCTCCGCCAGGGCAGGCATCATTTTCAGAGGACCAATATTACCCTTCCGGCTGCTGCGCAGACACCCACTGCTGGACCGGATTCGAATGCAAAGAAGGAATATTGGCAAAAGACCAATCAAGCTCCACCCAGATACCCTTCTGTGTCAAGGGCACAGACGACAAGGCCTCATGGCAGATGAGCTACAAAGCCTTGGATTCCGACGGCGATGTCGGCTACTGCGCAGATGAGGACTTCTGCTATCACAAGGATACCAGCGAAGAAAAATGCTATGAGGACGGCGCCACGCAAGGCGGCTTCCTCTGTCATCAGGGCAGCTGGATGTCAAGGACAAGGCTCCTGGCCGGCTACATGATAACCCTGGCAGAAGACAACGAAATCACTGACTACCGCCTCCTCTG
>JAHIVG010000021.1 GCA_018816705.1 Nanobdellota archaeon | reverse complement strand
CATGCAGAACCTCAACGGAGAGAAGATCCTGGCCTGAGCCTGCACGAAGTCCGGCCTTTTAGGAGTATAATGGTATGCCACTATCCTGCTGCCCTTCCACAGGCCGTTGCCGCTCTCAAAATACAGGTGGGCATCCTTGCCCTCATAGGCTGAAAAGACCCTGTCAGCAGAAGGATGCCGTGCCAGGTTATAGATGAAAGCCTCGATGCTGTCCTCGAGCCTGACCTCTGGCTGGCCTGTCAGGAAGACAGACTTGACGTCACGGAAATGCGGGGCCTTCCTGTAATCTGTCCGCTCCAACAGGTCGATGAATCCCTGTCCGAAAGGCATGAGCCTGCTGTGCTCGACATCTATGAAGAACTGGGTCTTCTTGCCCAGGCGGCCACCGTCCTGAAGGCGCTCGTTGAAATAGTAATTGAGGATCATGTGGCCATAGTCCGGCCTCTTAGGGTCGCGGGTGATCTCGTCTACGTGCACTGCGAAGCGGTTGCTGTTGTTCTTCAGGTCTACGGCTGATATGGATATCTCAAACTTCTGGTGATCCCTCTGTCCGATGGAATAAGCTGGCCTGTTCGACATGCTTACCATGATGAACTTACCGTCCTTGACATAGCATTTCAGGAAGAAATGGTCATTCCTTATTGTCTCAATATGCTGGTCCTCAAGGTCCCAAGCGTTAGGGCATGAATAGAGTTTCTGGAACTCAACGACCTGGCTCCCATTCCGGCCTATTATCTTCCTCCTGAGCTGCTCTGGAACGAGCTTGTGGATGATGTTCTCGCTGCCGCGCTTGACGATGACTCCGTCATCATCAGATATGGAGAATTCATCTTCCACTTGCTTGACAATGGGGGCAGCGACCCAGAGGCTAAGGACTTTCTGGGTGCCCCTGAAATAGTCTATCACATGGCTTCTCGTCTCTTCATCTGCGATGAGATACTCCAGCGCAGTCATGTCCTGGTCTGCGCCCACCCCCTGGGCGTGGATCACTTGGTCTATCGATTTCATCTCGTCGAGAGAAGGGAGTTCCATTTATAAATATTTCCCTGAGTGGTGGTGAATACTTGTATAGATTTGTATTGCCTATTTTGAACAGAGTTTCCTGAATCCATCAAGCCACCTGTCGAAATCTTCCTCGTTCACGACACAGCCGCAGGCGTGCTCGTGGCCGCCGCCGAAACCGTCTACGCCCTGCAAGGACTCAGCTAGGATAGGTGGCAGGTTCTTCTTGGACCTTATGCTCAACTTGGCCGAGCCTGAGCGCTTCCTGCCGACGATGATGACCTTGTCAGGGAACTCATGCAGCATCTGGTTGGCGAGATCCTTCGACAGAGAGAGCCTGTCATCGCCGTAGATGAACACGAGGAATCCTCCGTCCGCATGCTTCCGCGCATCCTCCACCAGGCCTTGGTATACTCTTTCACCCGCCTGGAAGCGTTTCCACACGAACTTCCCAGCAGGCGTCTCCTGGTTCAGTATCTCATACGGGCTTTTGATCCTGGTGAGGATCTTCATGGACTTCGAGACATCAGAATGCTTGCCCTTCATGTTGAAGGAGAAGACCCTGCAGAGCTGGCCTAGTTTGCTCTCGAACAGCAGCTTCTCGATCTCGAGTTCACCGACTAAGTCAGGGTATTTTTCCTTGAACTCCTCAATGAACACCGGCATTATCCAGTCGGCCACAGCGCCGATGGCAGCAATCCAGAGGTTATCCTTGAAAGTGTCATATATCACGGCAGAGGTGCAGCTGATGATTGATTCCTTCCTCGGGTTGAAGTAGTCCACACCATGATAATCCTTGGGCTCGTGATGGTCTATGACTACTATGGGCACGTTGACAGCCTGGATGAACTCATCCTCTACGTGGGCGATGTCCAGGATGAAGACCCTGTCCGGTTCATAGCCGTGGACAAAACGGAGGAACTTCATGTCTATCCTAGGCGTGGTCTTGATGATGATGCCCTTGCCCTCACCGAGCTGCTTGTAGAGCTGGAGGAAAGAGCACAATCCGTCTGGGTCATCGTCGAAGAAGAACAGCGGCCTTTTCGAGGCCAGCAATGCGTCCTTTATCTTCTCGAGCTTCATCTCATTGGAAGCATGGAGGGGATTTATAAGGGTTATGGAAATCAAATCCTGAGTATATTCCGGGAAAATCAACAAATTTAAATATAACCTTCTTGGATGATTGTTAAAAGATATTGTGGGGTGTAAACATGCTAGGACAGACACACTATTTCATCTTCCTGATCACGGTCAGCATATTCGGCATAATCCTGTCGATACTGCTGTCATGGCACACCATGCGGAAGGGCACAGGCAGCAAAAAGATGCAGACCATCGCAGGCTTCATCAAGGAGGGAGCCAACGCATTCATAAAGCGGCAGTACACTACGATAGGACTGCTCTCGGTCGCATTAGCTGTCATAATCGTGCTGCTCTACGGTTTCACTGGCAACTGGGAGCTGGGCATACGGACTGGTGTAGCATTCATCATGGGAGCCATCCTTTCATCCATATCCGGCATAGTGGGCATGCTCGTCTCTGTCAGGGCCAACATCAGGGTGGCTGCTGCCTCGAGGGAGAGCATCAATGACGCCCTGAAGATAGCGCTTCGCGCCGGAGGCGTATCAGCCATGGCTGTGGTGGCATTATCCATGCTCGGAGTCTCATTATTGTACTATGCCTTCGGAGGCTTAGCCAACCCGACCGAGGTGCCCTTCCTGATTGTGGGCTTCGCCTTCGGAGCATCATTCGTCGCATTGTTTGCCCAACTGGGCGGCGGCATCTTCACCAAGGGAGCTGACGTCGGCGCAGACATCGTCGGTAAGATAGAGGCAGGCATCCCAGAGGACGACCCGAGGAACCCAGCTGTGATTGCAGACCTGGTAGGGGACAATGTAGGAGACTGCGCAGGAAGGGGAGCTGACCTGTTCGAGAGCAACGTGGCAGAGATGATAGGCGCCATGATAATCGGAGTCGCCTTGTTCCCGGCCTTCGGCGTGAACGGCATACTGTTCCCTCTTGTCATCAGGGGCTTTGACATTATCGCATCCATAATAGGCATCCTCACTGTCAGGACGAAAGAATCCGGCAATCCCATGACCGCGCTGTCAAGGGGTTATTATGTCACAGCCATCCTGGCCGCAATAGCCTTCTACTTCGTCACCAAGACCATGCTGTTCGTCGACCAATATCCGAAAGCGCATCTGTATTACTTCTTCGCCGGGCTCATCGGTATCGTAACCAGCATAATCCTGGTCTGGATAACCATATACTACACAGACTCAAGGCATAATCCGGTGAAGAGCATTGCTAAAGCATCAGAGACTGGGCACGCCACTAACATCATCCAAGGCTTTGCAGTGGCGTTGGAGACCACGGCCTGGCCGGTGATCGTGCTGTCAATAGCTCTGTTCTTCTCATACATGGTTGGGGTGTGGTCAGGCATCCCGGGCGGAGGCATCTACGGCACTGCCATCGCAACGATGGGAATGTTGGCGACGTGCGCATACATACTGGCCATGGACAACTTCGGGCCCATAGCTGATAATGCGGGCGGCATAAACGAGATGTCTGGCCTGCCGGCTGAGATGAGGAAACGGACAGATAAGCTGGATGCTGCGGGGAACACGACAAAGGCGCTGACCAAGGGCTATGCGATAGGCACAGCAGCGCTTGCAGCCTTCCTGCTGTTCTCAGCATACATCGACAACGTGATCAAGCTGGACACCTCACACAAGTATGTGGATGCCACAGGCCACTTCGCTGTTGACCTCACGAGCGTACCTGTCTTCATCGGAGCACTGCTTGGGGCCATGCTGATATTCCTGTTCTCTTCCTTTGCCATAAAGGCAGTCGGAAGGACAGCCGGACGTGTTGTTACAGAAGTCAGGAGACAGTTCAAGGAGATAAAGGGCATAATGCAGGGAAAAGCCTTGCCTGACTACGCCAAGTGCGTGGACATATGCACGACCTCTGCCTTGAAGTCCATGGTTGTTCCAGGAGTATTAGTGGTGGTGTTCACCGTTGTCGTGGGGCTGCTGCTGAAAGCAGAGGCTGTAGCTGCATTCCTTATGGTAGCGACGATCAGCGGCATACTGATGGCATTGATGTTCAATAATGGCGGAGGGGCATGGGACAATGCCAAGAAATACATCGAGGACGGCAAGCATGGCGGAAAGGGCAGCGAAGCGCACAAGGCTGCAGTTACCGGAGACACAGTCGGCGATCCCTTCAAGGACACTGCCGGGCCGAGCCTGCATGTGCTCATCAAGCTGCTGGCCACATTGACGCTGGTGCTGGCGCCGCTGTTCTTGTAATCGCATTATTTTTTTCTTTTTCCACCCACTATGTGGGCTCAAGAACATGACAAGAATCATGCTCAATTTTCATAATCGCCCAAAACATAAATTGGGCAAGAATTGTTACTACTAGAGCAAGACTATTACACCTAAAGCTTTAAATACTAGTTATGTTTATCACTAATTATGACACTTGATTTCACACTTGTAGAAAATAAGAATGTTGGTTATAAGGGCTCTGTAGAAAGTAAGAAAGAATTATAACCTCTGGCAGCCCAGAGGGCTGCCATGAGGGGTGGGGGAGGCTCCCCCCACCATGAAAAAGAGACGAACACTGAAAGATAAAGCTTACCATTTGTGGAAGAAAGCAGGGCT
>JAHIVG010000003.1 GCA_018816705.1 Nanobdellota archaeon | reverse complement strand
TTATTTATCTTCACATCTTCTACATGTTGTAAAATATAACCCATTGTGTAGATATTATGGAAACTTCCACATATCCATAAAGAACCACCATGCTTTAGGACTCTTAAAGCTTCTTTAATCCACTCTTGAGAAAACTGTAAATATTCGTCTTTTGAAAAAATATCCCATTTTTCTTCTAAAGTAATGTGTTTACTATATTTCCATCCGAGTCCCTTTTTCTTGGCTAATCCGTATGGTGGATCGGCGAATACTAAGTCTATTGATTCATCGGCAATCTTCTTAAGTTCTTTAATACAATCGCCTTGAATGATCTGATGAGAGGTTTTCATTTTTTCTCGTTAATCCGCTCCTCCATAAACAACTCAACGCTCCTTGATAAAGCTATCGCCTTTTTTTGACAGAAATTTTTGTATTTTTCGTAAATATCACGGTCAAGGCTCAAGGTTACGTTCTGGCGTGCCATAATTACCCCCTCAAATGGTTTCAAATGTTAATATGTGGGCTGGTATATAAACCTTATGGATGGTTGTCCAGTGAGGAGTGCTGAAAACATATTTAAACAAGAGCAGATTATTTGATCCAATGCCCAAAAAATCCACTCGGAAGAAGGAAGCCACACCCCTGCAGATGAAGGAGCTGCGGGAGATAAGGAGGCGCCTGAAGAAAGCGGGTTCGCAGGATATGGTCACAGGCTGTGTCATGAACAGCTACCAGATGTCCCTCAAGTTTATGATTGAAGACAAGGATTACGATGCGAAGTTCCTCAAGAAGGTAAAATCTTTCATATTGGACATGGAAGAGGCGAAGAGGGCAAGGAGCGGCAGGCCCAGGGGCAGGCCCCTGAGCGATTTCTTGTGAGATGACATGAGATTATAGCTGCCATTAGAGCTGACATTACAACTGCTATTAGAGCGGCTATTAGAGCTGATATTAGAGCTGACATCAATGACTATCTCACATGACTATCTCACAGCTGGCCCGGAGATCTTCCGGAAAATGAGGGATAAGACATTTAATGACGCTCAGGCCTGGAAAGCCATGCCTGACCGAAAAGCTTAAATACAAGGTAAACATTTTATGTTGACGAAAGGGGCTGAAAAAGATGAGGTCAGAGAAACGGCACTGGGAGAACAATGAGGAAGATAAGATTCACCAAGGTGTTGACAGCCGTAGACCTGCTGGATGTGACCCTCCACATAGAGAAGAAGGAGGTCCGGAAGTTTGCCCTTAATTACCGTGCATGGATCAAAGATGAATGCATACCGGTCTATCGTGTGGACAACTTCCACGGCTTCCTGCACGAGCAGAGGTTTTGGAGAGACAAGAGACCGATCCGGCTCGAAGAGGACATGCCATTAAAAGAAGTCGTGAGGAAATACACAAGGTACATCATATTGAATTTCGAGAAATTCAAATCATACTATGAAAAATAAACTATCCGGGAAGGAATTGGAAAAAAATTCAAGGGACACACTAGATTTGATAGAAGGCATCATCGACGAATCCATTGAGATACCCAATGATGCTGTCATATATTCCGATTCAAGATCGATAACAGAGATATTCACGAAGAAACGGATGGAACTGATCGATAATATTTCGGAAAACAATCCAAGATCCATCCAGCAGCTGGCTGACTTGACGAACAGGAAAAAACAGGCTGTTTTTAGAGATCTGAAAATATTGGAGCGCCATGATCTCGTTGAGCTTGAGAAGAGCGGGAGGACCATCAGCCCAAAGATCCGTAAGAGATTCCTGATTTTCGGGCTGTCGCCGTCCTTCGAGACAATCAGGGGATCAGCCATCAAGAAAGATGATGCCATTCAAAAACCGGGTCGGAGGAAAAACAATCAATCGTCCCAGTTGGGAGAAGTCATGGTGGGCTAGTATCAGAAGTACAACACAGAATAAGGATAATTGATAATGGGATGGGTCGATATTAGGCATTATTTGCAAATTCCCTAAGAGAGCGGGCATCTTCTCAGCCCCTATCACACCAACCCCATCCCATGTCCTCGGGGGATTCCATCTCCGTGAGCTTGGGGACTATCTTCTTGCAGCTGCCTGGCCGCTGAGCGGCTTCCTGTGAATCGCTTCTATCCGAATCTTAAATAACATTTATATATCATCTTGATCCGAAAGGGGTCATGGAGAAAGGACTGTTCATCACTGCTGCAATTATGGTCATGTTGGCAGGATGCGTAAGTCCGGCCGTTGATTGGCAGGCAGGCACGATCAGGGAATGCGAGTTCACCATGGGCGAGGACAATTGCGGTAAGTGTTTTTGCCTGGAAACCGATGAGAAAGGCTGTGAGATAATCGACTTCTCGGATGTCGGCGATCTAAGCGATGCAGTCGGCAAGCAAGTGACCTATAATGGCACCAGGGACCAAGACATCATACAGTCAACCAGGATGTGCCCTAAGTATGTCAAACTGTATGAGTTACGGGTCATTACTTGAGTGACATTACATATTGTGAATTAATCTGTAGAGGGATACTTCTTAAAGC
>JAHIVG010000002.1 GCA_018816705.1 Nanobdellota archaeon | reverse complement strand
ATAGACATCGCCTCTATCCAGGAAGGCATGATGGGCATCTCTCAGGATCCCACGCCAGAGCAGCTGGCCTTTACAGACTCTGCGCTGAAGGGGATGACCCTATTCTTCTCGTCATTGGTTGTATTTATAGTCCTGATGTGGCTGGTGAGCTCCTCATCATTCTATTTTGCCTCCAAGTTCGTCCAGAAGAGGAAGTTCGCCTGGAGGCACATGCTCAAGTTCAACCTGCTTAGCCTGGTCTGGGCAATCCTATTCTTCATGCTCACTTGGATCGGGTTCGTTGTAATCAGGTCCGTGATCCCGGTCACGATACTGGTGCTCTTATTCATGCACATCTATTTCGTGTTCGCTTACACATATGACGGAAGAAAAGTCAAGAAGTCGATATCACAGGCTTTCCGTCTGGCCATCGGCAGGATATACCGCTACTTCGTGCCCTGGGTGCTGATGTTCGCAGTATTATCGCTCATATCACTGCCTTTCACGTTGATGGGCGGCTTCCTCGAGGCCCTAATCCTCGTCCCGTTCACCCTATGGCTGGGTTGGATTGGCCATTACCTCAAGTTGCTCTCATGAGACTCACGTTCGCGTTATGGGGTGTTGTCGCGGTACTGTTCATAGCTGCGGGGATACAATATATTTCAGGCACGACAGAAGAGGGGACCATTGACGTCCCCCCTCCACCTGTGTTCAACCCGCCCACCGAGCCCGACAGGCCACCGCCTACGCAGGACTGGCCAGGACCGGAAGACATGCCTGATGAGCCTGTTCATATAAAAAATTCGATCACTATCACAGACTTCCGTCTCGATAAGGACAATCTGCTGATCGATGTAACATTCAATGTGAGGGACATGAGGCGCACAGCAATAGTCACCTTGCCTAAGATAACTTATGACTGCAGGCCTCCTTCTGAGGTGAATTTCAGCGTGCAGGGCCTTGACAACCTGTTCTCAGAGCTCGACTTGGATCTCGGTGTCTTCGTCAACAAGACAGCCCTGGAAGAGAATCCGCCTGAGCCTGCAGAGGAATGCACGCCTGTCTTCGAAGACAATGCAGCATCAGCTACTTACATCTACGGCTTCTCGGAGAACATAGTCACGAAGTGGAAAGGCAGGGTCATAGATGACCTGACCTTCTATGGCATAAAGGACCTGAACTTCAGGGGCACACAATTCCAGGACGAGGTCAGGGTTGTCAACCAGATAGTCATCCCTCCAGGGCTGCAGCCGGGCACCTACAGCATGAACATCACGATAATAGACAAGCTCTCCTACCTGCAGGACTCTGTCGTTGAGGAGTTTATCATATAGCCCTATTCATATACGTTTCTTCTATGACTGACAATAGTTACATAAATCCGGTTGTCTTTGATATCTGCTATCACTCTGTAATTCCCGACCCTGAGCTTATAGTCCTGTCTATCCTGTAATCTCTCGAAATATCGGAAAGGGTTCTCTTTTGATGCTCTCAGTTTGGCATATATTCTTTCTCTTACAATGTTGGGTAATTTGGACAGTTGCTTTATGGTTTTCACATCAAATGTCAGCTCATGCATTATAGACCTAGCCTCTTTTTTGCTTCTTCTTCAGTCACGAATATACCGGCCTTATAACGTTCTCTTGCTTTCTCTATGGCAAGTATGGTTTCTTTTGATAATCTTGGCTCAGACTTACATGATTTCACTATATATATCATCTTCTTTATGACCTCGTCATAGCTCTCGTTCTTGTACTCCCTGTATTGGTCCAGCATTCTTTTCGTGTCCTCGTGGATCTTCATAGTTGTCGTACCCATGGCAATCACCGTATACCAGGGTATACCAAGGTATATTTAAACCTTATGGTTGCTAAGAACTAATATCCATTATAAAATTTATCCAGGTAAACCCGGAAATTCTCAGACCTTCCCCGGAAAGTTCTCCTTGATGAAATTGACCATCATCTGGTTGTCAGCCAGCTCATACAACCTGAGCGCAGTCCCCATCAGCCCTTCCTTCAGGCACAGGTCGCCTAGCTTGGAGAGGTTCTCTGTGTCCTTGGCCAGCTCGAAGGCCTTGGCAGCATAGCCCAGCTGGTGCTCTTTCATGCAGTGCAGGCCGGCATCTACCAGCTTGGTCTTGTCATCGAACGTGGAGAACACCTCGATGGCGAAGTCATACCTGTCCTTCTTCAGGCAGTCCTCCCCCACCTTAAGCAGCTTGTCCTTGTCGTCCACTAGCCTGAAGGCCTTGATCGCATCAGCAGTGTGGCCCTCGTTGAGGCATTTCTCGCCTACCCTCATGAGCTGGTCTGTTTCGTTCGCCAGCCTGTAGGCGTCGATGGCAGAGCCGAACATGCCGTTGCTCTCATAATTCTTGCCTATCTGCACAAGCTTGCCCTTGTTGTTGGATATCGTGAAGGCCTTTATCGCGTCGATCAGCGAGCCGCGCTTTATGTATTCCTCTCCCACTGCATCCAGAAGGCTGTTCTTGGTCTGCTCGTCGAACATCTCGAGGTTGACCTTGTCAATGCCCTTGCGTATCACGCTGGGGACGATCTTCTTGAACGGGTCATCTTTCTTGGTCTCCTCCAGTATCTCCCTAGAGGTCTCGGCCATCTCGTCGACCATCTTCTTCACGACCTTTTCTTTGTCTATCATCATGGATCACCTGTTTTAATTTAATAATGGTAACTCCATAATCATGGGTGTATTTATGGTTTTTGGTTTTTAGGGCGACATCTATGAATATATGGGGGAAAACAAATTCGGATGGAGCCGGTCTTAAGCCGCGATGAGGTTGTTGAGCTCGACCTTGGCCAGGGATTCCGGGGGCAGATGCTTGCTCACTTCAAGAAGTTCGATGCCGAGGACATTCCCCTCAGAATCAAGGTCTATGATCATGAAATCGTTTATTTTCTTGTTCTCATGGAATTCTCCTTCCTTCAGGGTGATGTATATCGCATCAGCCTCCTTGTCAAAGTCGATTTTCATTTTAACCAATATACCGTAATGACCTTTATATTACTTTCTGTCCTTTCACAGCATGCTTCAATAGTGCCACGCTCTAATTTTTTCTGGAAGAGATACCTTCCATGTCTTTTTTTTATTTGCTCAGGATAATTAAGGGCTTCAACCACTTCATATTCTTGGATTTTCCTTCGGATAATGCGATTTCTCGCATGTTTAGTGATAATTATCCGCATAAATGTGATACATAAACGATTCTTTACATAACTATGCCAATATTTTCCGGAGATTGTCCGGAAATCCGTAATATTTATAATACATTTAGAGTTTCTGCCTTCCATGCAAACCCTCTACTTCGACAACGGCTCAGGAACGAAGTTATGCGGAATACTGAAAGAGCAGAGCAAGGACAAAGTAGTCATACTCTGTCATGGCTTCTCCTCGAGCAAGGACAGCTCGACCTATCCTCGCATGCAGGGCATGCTAGCAAAGAGGGGCATCTCATCCTTCCGCTTCGACTTCTTCGGCCACGGCGAGAGCGAAGGCAAGTGCGAGGATATCACCCTCTCAGAGGGTGTCAGAGACCTCGAGGCTGTGATCGCATTCCTCGAATCCAAGGGATTTTCTAAGATTGCGCTCTTCGGCAACAGCTTTGGCGGCATGATAGTCCTATTGGTCGCGTCCAGGCATCCAGAGCTCAAGGCTGTCGTGGGCAGGGCGCCGGTCAGCAGCTACATCGAGAAGATTGTCGCTCAGAAGAGCGGTGAAGAGATAGGCGAATGGAAGAAAAAGGGTTACATGCATTATCTCAGCAGCGACGGCACAATGCATAAACTCAATTTGACTTTCCTCGAGGATGCCGAGCATTGGTCAGTCCATGACGTCGCGCCGAAAATCAAACCACCCACATTGATAATCCACGGCGATAAAGATGATGTTGTTCCGGTGGAGCAGAGCATCAAGTCATCCGGACTGATCCCCGATTGCAGACTGAAGGTCATCAAGGGCACAGGCCACGCTTTCGAGGGCCACCGGCAGGAATGCTTGAGGATGGCAATCGATTTCTTAGACGCCCATCTGCACCAATAGCCTGGAGCTGCCGCAGTAGAATCAGATTGATGGCAAAAAAGATTCCTGAAAAGAAAGACCTAATTTCTCTATCACCTACCAGAAAAATTTAAAAAAAAGAAAGTACTAAGACAACGGATCTGTCAGCTTCTGCTTGCACTTGCCTCTCTTGCACTCATACTTTGTCCAGCCGGTCTGGTTGTCATAAACGTTAAAGTCTGTGCAATCTACCCAGGCGCTATAGCAGATCGAAGCGTTGGGATAGTACTCCTGCAACGAATCGATGTCGTGGCAGTAGTCTGTATAGCTGGTGTTGGTTGTGTTGTGGTACCATGTGCACGTGCCCTTTTCCCAGACGTTATAGCCGCCGTCGGTGTCTACGGCATATGCATAGACAAATACCGCTGCCAATACCGCTGCTGCGGCAAACAGAAAATATCTCTTCATTCTTTCACCTCAGTCGTTACTATTGCTTATCGCTCCAACATCAGTATACAAATGGGAAAACAAATTTGTTTATCAATATTTTCATCCCGCAAAATATAGTATCAATCTCATAAGATTATTAGAAATCACTCAGTGACAACTGGGACTTCTTTACAGGCTTGGCTGTCTTCTTAGGCGTCTTCCCGAACACCGGCACGCCGTACTCTCCGTCATACCCTGGCTTGACCGTTATCTTCTGTTCGCGGACATTGATTATGGCGTCCACCAGCGTCTCGTCTGCGTACCGAAGAAGCTCTTCCCTGGTGGCATCCAGCATCACGCCGAACTCAGAGCCGATAGGCCCGACCAGCTCATGGAACTGCTTCCAAGTCTTCTGTGTGGCCACCCCCATTCCTTGCACAGCACCAATTATCTCATGCAGTGGTATGAGCTTCTTGAAGGGAATCTTGGCTTTCGTGCCTTCAGGCCTGTCTGCCAGCTCCTCCACTCGGCTCAGCACCCCGATGGTCATCGGTTTCCTGCACACCGGGCAGATCTTCTTGTGCTTCAGGGATTCTTCGGGTGACATGCAGGTTTTACAGTTCCTGTGCCCGTCGAAATGGTACTTGCCGTAATTCGGGTCGACCTCGATCGTGCCGTGATAGCCCTTGCCTGTCCGCAGGGCCTTCAACAGGTTGTCATAGCTCATGGTGCAGTCGAAGATGGTCGCTTCACGGCCGATGCGCCATGGCCAGAAGCTGTGGCAGTCTGAGAACGAAACCAGGTTGTAGCGATCAAGCTTCGACAGCCTCGCGTTCATATCCGGGTCTGAGCTAAGCCCGGTCTCCAGGGCGTGTATGTTCTTGGTCTGCTCGCCATAGCATTCCTTGACTGAGTCGAAGCCGGACATGCTGCCGAAGAGCCCGAACCAGGGCGTCCATACATGCGCCGGGATGACCTCTATGTCAGGGTCTATGCTCAATAGATCCGGAACCAGTTCCTCGCATCCGTACTTCCCGAATATCGGCCTTCCGTCTGCAAGTAGATTGCCCTTCTTTGTTAAGAATGCGTTCACCTGCTCCACTACTTCGAATGATTTTGCCAGGATGACGTTGTGTATCTTCCTCAGCTTACCTCCTCTTGAGAAGATGTTGCTGACCTCTGAAGATAAGATGAACGGGAAGCCTGTCTTGGTCTTCAGCACCCCAGTCCCGTCCTCGATGAGGTGGTCCTTCAGCTCAGCCAGCCATTTGGCATGGGTGAAGTCGCCTGTCCCGAGAAGCGAGACCCCCTTGACCCTGGCATATTTCTCAAGATTTGGGATGTTCAGCTCCTTGCTCGTAGCTCTCGAGAACCTGCTGTGGATGTGTAGGTCGGCGATGATCATAAGCTAAGAAAATGCAATGAGGTTTTTAAACTTTTTCAGAGTTTGACGAACTCCGTCTTTATCTGCTTCAGCGACGTGAGAGTCTTTATCTTGATAACACCCTTTCTTTGGATCACGGTCTTGAGAGGGGATAATGTGTTTCTTTGATTCTTTTATTTATTTCCAAAACCTATTTAAACCTCAATACACTATCCTCCTTCATGCTCCTGCAGTTCTCTCCGGATGAGATGGCCGAGTTCAAATCTGACTTCAGGCTGCTGATGGATTCTGCTTTCGAGGTCGACAACGAGCTCTCCAGCGTGGCAGAGGACCTGAACAACAACATCCCCAAGTACAAGGCCTTGCTCTGGAACTTCAAGAAGAAATACCCTTCATTGTTCATCGAGGTGGATTACCAGAAGTTCATGCTCAAGCCAAAGATATTCATGCCTTGCATTTCATTGAAAGAGCTCTTCATGCAGGTCGTCTCCAATATTGACGGCCTCACCTCTGTAGGGGCCACCATGACTGAACCCAGGCAGGCCGTTGACAGGAACAAGCTCTCGCAGGAAGCTCAGCTGATAAAGGATAGGCTGCAGGCGCATTTCGTCGGCTATAAGAGCAACTACCTCCTGCTGAAATTCGTCGAGGGCAAGGGGGCAATGCTGATCTACGACCAGGAGAGCGTTTCAGATGTTCTTCGCCAGAGTTCCAGCTCTGTTGCTACACAGCCCTGTACCAGGGCTACAGGAAGAACATCAAGCTCAAGCTTGAGGGCTTCAGGTATGAGACCACAGAAAGCTTAGGCGGCGTGGGCACGCCTAGATAGCATTTTTTTTTCTCAAGAATTTTTTCAATATTGAAAATAATTAACCCACACCTTCTTTTACTACCCTTTAATAACAAAAATAGAAAGATTTATATATGTGTACTACTCATAAGTCGTTAATTTGATTATGGGGGGTTGAGGAGATGAAGATACCATTCGTGAAACGGATATGTTTGCACCATCTGAAGAAGCTCAGATACAGCTCTGGATTGTTCGCAGCCGCATCACGCCAGGTCAGGACCGGATACAATAAGGCCTGGCTCAGGGATAACGTCTATGAAGCCCTAGGCCTTGAGAATGCCAAAGATATTACTTCTCTCAAGAAGACTTACGCAGCCCTGTTCGACATCCTATTGAAGCATGAGAAGCATATAGAAGAGGCCATCAAGCACAAGCCGCATCAGGAGAACGGCTACATCCACGCAAGATACTGCCCTTTCACCCTTGAGAAGTTCGACGAACCCTGGGGCAACAAGCAGAACGACGCCATCGGAGCCTTCCTCTTCAAGGTCGCAGACCTGGAGAAGAAGGGCATATCGGTCATCAGGGACCATAAAGACATGAGAATCCTGAGGAAGCTTGTCCACTATCTCAAAACCATCGAGTACTGGCATGACAAGGACAACGGGATGTGGGAGGAGAACATGGAGGTCCACGCCTCTTCTGTCGGTGCATGCGTTGCTGGCCTGAAAGCCATCAAGGACATCATAAGGGTGCCTGAGAGCCTTATATATAAGGGCCAGAAGGCCCTCGACAAGCTTCTTCCTAGGGAATCAGAGACCAAGCACGTCGATTTGGCCCTATTATCATTGATATATCCATACGACGTTCTTACAGAGAAGCAGCGTGACATGATCCTGGACAATGTCGAGACTTTCCTCGTCAGGGACAGGGGTGTCATCAGATACATCGGGGACCAGTATTACAGCAACGGCAAGGAAGCAGAGTGGACTTTCGGCTTCCCCTGGCTGGCCAGGATCTACAAGGACCTGGACAAGAAGAGGTACAGGCATTATCTCATGAAGAGCCTTCAGGTCATGAATTGGAAGGGCGAGATGCCTGAGCTGTATTTCGGCGAGAGCCACCGCCACAACTGCAACACACCGCTCGGTTGGGCGCAAGCGCTCGTGATGGAGGCGGTATAAGATGCACGAGATCCCCCAGGCAGACGAACGTGAAGAGCTATTCGCAGGCATGCAAGAGCCCGTCGGCCATTTCGTAGCGGAATTGGAATCAGGAGACCCTGCGACCCGTGAGGCATTTGATCATTATAGGCTGCACTTAGAGGGCGGCGCCATCAGGGCTCACGGCCTTGCATCGATAGCACGAGACAGACGTATTGATCCTACAGAGGAACCTGTGTGGGGCAGTGACGAGACATCATATTCTTTCCGCCTCCGGGAGGAGATACGCGGATTCATGTTAGAGATAATTGAATGCCTGGAGACCAACGATGCGTTGGAGCCCACTGTCAGGCCTGGCTTGGACTATTGGAAGATGTTCGATGAGACAGCCTCTCCAGAAGAATCCACGACCTGGCGCGACGCTCTGGTCTGCACCGCGGAAGGCCACTTACAGGAGGCCTACAAAAGAGGATTTGAGAATGTCCAATCGTCTGAGGTGAACCATTTCATGTTCGATTCATTCAGAAGGGCTGATCCAAAGACACGGGAGCTCGCCAAGAATTATCTTTCCCTGAAATTGGCACTCCTGAATATGACGCTTCAAAGATACTTCGGTAGACAACCCAAGAACGACATTGTGCGGTTCCCCCGCACGGAATATGCCCGGAAAGGACAGGTCTATGCTGCCCTGCAGGAGAGGCTGGGCATCACTAAAGAAGTGGCTGAAGCGAATCTCGTGAATGAGATAGCTGAAGAGATTGTCGACCCGTTGGAGCAGGCCTTGGCTGAAAGGGAGTGGCAGCAGGATCACGGGAAGCCGATCGCTGAGAAAAATACCGAGAAGAGACCCAGGACCTACACTCAGAGGATGTCAATCCAGGAGCTGATGGGGGGCACACGATCAGACATCATGTACGAGCCGAGCAAGGACGTATATCGTCCGGACAGGGTCCATGACTTGGACAACCTGAAGGACTACAGGCTCGACATGAGCAAGCTTTCGAGGAACTGAAGATGGAACTTGACCACTTGATGATACTGTTCAGGGAACCGAGGCATTTCATATACTTCGAAGAGGTTGCGAGGAGGACTGATGAGCTCGACCTGGAATTCGGCGCGGGCGATGCCACTATCGAATCCCAGATACCTGAAAGATTAGAGCTGTTCACCAGGCTATACGGCCTTTCGAGGATAATGGAAGAAGAGGACTTCGATGAAGTTGTCGACAGGGGTCATGGACTCCTGGACACCATCGCAAGCGAGACTGAGACAGAGTCCTTGGACAACATAGGACTCGAACCTTATTACAAGCTGCTCAACGAGATGTATTTCGGCCCTAAACCGACAGACAAGATGGTAAGGATGGTCACCGAAGTGGAAAAATACTTCGCCAAGCCGACGACGACAGATGAGGCAGAAAGGCACCGTGTGAATCTGCTCTCCGCATTGGAGAAGGACACGCACTCAGACAACCCTGATGAGGCAACGTTGGCAGGAGCTTATCATAGGATAGTTACCGCCCGCGGCATGAGGCCATCCGATGAGGTGCTGTGTGAAGTGTTCAATCTCGCTGACAGCGTTTTAGGCAATCCCCTCCCAAAGAATCCGAGATTAGGATACCAACATCCAAGAGGTGGAATGACATGGACAATCTCACCGAACTAGTCAAGAAAGAGAAGATCGAAGTCGATCACGAGGAATCTGAGCAGAAGGCGAAATATGGAGACGACCTGTAAAGGTCAGTGCGCAGGGGTTCCGCCTCCTCACCTCAAGCGTTCTCCCATGCGCATACTTTTCATAAGAGGATACCAAAATGCACAACGGCACCAGACGGAACCTGTATGATCATCTTAGTCAGATCGATGCTGACTTGGGGGAAAGGATCAGCTTTATCAAGGATGATCCAGTACTATCTGAAACAAATTTCAGGCGATCCAAGGATTTCCTGGATGAGGCTTTCATACGCCTTTATGGTATCTCACTTGTCGTGGGCGAGGAAGACAGTAAACTAGTTTATGCCAGAGGTAAGGTTATAACGGCTGTTTTTAAAATAAAGGCTCAATCATCAGACATAAGATTGAAGAGGAAGGTCGCTCAGATGGAAGATCTGCTGGAAAGATTTGGTGAGGGCGACGAGCCTTCAAAGGAGATCATGGATCTCGTCATGATGTTCGAGGACGGCCTGGCAACGATAGGCAGCAGTCCAGGAGCTCAAAAGGATCTAGACAATCTTAAGCAAGGCCTTTATCAACAAATTAATCCAGACACCGAGCACGATGCGACAGTGATAGGATTGACCAAGCTCTATATGAAGCTGGTTGATGAGCGCAGCTATCAGAACACCAGAAGGACGGCATGATCAGAACTCCCTCAATCTCATGTTCTCTGCTTACCGAAACAATTATTAACACACAATCCCTCCCCCCTTTCTATGGAGATCGACTGGGTGAAAGCTGAGGAGCGGCTCTTGATGGTCTATTCCCGAATTTTCGATACGATAGATCTCATCCTTGAGCGCCTTAGGGATGATGATTTTGAAGATATGGGATTATTAAACCGTAACAGGATGCAGATTGACGAAAGCCTAAGACGCCTTTATGCGATATCAATATTTGCACAGGATCGCCGTCCGCTGAAGCATGCAAGGGAGATATTCGATTTGATGGAAAATTATGAGGACCGTGATCCTGATTTCTACCATTGGCTTCGGGAGTGGCGTTTCAGGGTGTCCCAAATAGCGACGAGCTATGATTCCAGGCTGGTGGAGCTGGTCTTCGGCTTTGAGGATTATCTTGACAAGGAGTCTGCCTACGGACCGAAAAAGACTGAGAAGGACAGGGCGGAGCTGAAGGATAGGCTGTTGGGGTTGTCAGGCTCAGAGCCCAGCATAATGGGTTTTGTGGCTAAGAACTATCTTCGGCTGCTGGACTCCCGCGACTATGGACTGCTTTAGAACTCCCTCATCTCCCGCATCTCGCCGAACCGTTTCTCGATGTCAGCCAACGTAATGCTTGTTAGCCTCCCCACAGAGAAATCCTCTGCGTTGTAGCTGGCTATAGCGCTACCTAAGACAATCCCTTTCCTCAGCGCCCGGTCATCCATCACTCCCTTCTTCGCAAGATGACCTATCAGCCCCCCGCCGAAGGAGTCCCCGCATCCGGTGGGATCCTTCAATGCCTCGAGCGGGTATCCTGGTGCATTGAAGTGCTTCCCTTTGGTGAACAATAACGATCCGTGCTCGCCTTTCTTGATTATGACAGCCTCAGGCCCGAGCTTGAGCGTCTCATGCGCTGATTTCATCAGGCTGGCGGTGTCATGCAGCATCCTCGCTTCTCCGTCGTTCATCACGATGATATTCGCCTTCTTCATGACTTCCAGCAGCTTATCTTTCTTGTTCTCTATCCAGAAGTTCATGGTGTCGAGCATGATTACTTCGGGATTCTCCAATTGCTCCACCACTTTCATCTGGAGCTCAGGGTCGATGTTGGCCAGGAATATGTGTGTGGCCAGCCTGTAGCTGTCAGGCAGCCTGGCCTTGAAATCAGACAGCGCATTCAATTCAGTCTTCTTTGTGTGAGCCTCGTTCATGTCATACTCGTAGCTTCCTTCCCATCTGAAGGTCTTGCCTGTCCTCTCCAGCCCGTCGAGATTGATATTCTTGTCGCTCAGGAGCTTCAGGTGCTCTTCGGGGAAGTCATTTCCCGCGACAGCCACGATGCCGGGATGGGAGAAGAATGATGCTGCCAGCGCAGCGTAGCACGCAGAGCCGCCCAGCACACCTTCCTTCCGGCCGAACGGCGTCTCCACAGTGTCCAACGCAAGAGTGCCGACGATGATTGGGTTGTTCATGGTTCAAGGAGCACGGTGGTGGTTTATATAATTTTTGAATGTGATCATGCTCTGCCTTGGGTCTTCTTAGAGAATTCCATGACCTTTTTCATCGTCTCTTCAGGCGAGAGTATGGTGTGCTCGACCGGCTTTTCAGTATCTGCATAATGTGGGTCTCCGATTTTTCTGACCATATAATGGATTTGTTCGCCATACTTCTTTGTATCAGCCAGCTTAACGTCCATGTCCACCAGGAGCAGGTATCGCACTGGACCGACCACGTCAACGGTCTTTCCGCTCGGGCAGGTGTACATGAGAAGGAATTGGCCTTGAAGGCCTGGAGTCTCTTCAAGATTCTGCACGATCGCATCATATCTCTGGTTGAAGCGTTCCTCTAGGTCCATGAGTGAGGGGTATTGATAAGAGATTAATAAAGATTATCCATCTCAAGAGGAGTTTGTCGCAAATTAATTAAAGAATTGTTGCTTTATGAAAGTTTTAGGGGGGGTGGGGGAGGACCCCCACATGCCTAAAACCACACATTATTGGCAACAGTATGACTTTTTGTATAAAAAACATTCGAAAAAAAGCATGTTTAAACGGCTTAAAAAAGAGTGTCGTAAGCTTGGCGAGCCTT
>JAHIVG010000020.1 GCA_018816705.1 Nanobdellota archaeon | reverse complement strand
TGCTCACACACGCAAAA
This sequence comes from Nanobdellota archaeon, assembly GCA_018816705.1. Classification (GTDB taxonomy): domain Archaea; phylum Nanobdellota; class Nanobdellia; order Woesearchaeales; family JAHIVG01; genus JAHIVG01. Next base: position 4,037 of record JAHIVG010000020.1, on the reverse strand, counting down.
AACACTCACACACGGCGGTTAGACACACTAATGCTAGCAGTGAGACATAACCTCATGGCAAGCATGAGGTCATGGACAATACTTATTGTGCGACAAACTCTGAATTAGGCAAACATTTAAATAATAGCAGTGCTATCTTTTAGCATTGTAGAATGGTAACTAGATTGATGAATAGGATGGCAAATAGGATGGTAAAAGCGGGGTGTTGGTGATGGATATCAAGAATATCGTTGTTGCATTCATGTTTCTATTAGTCATTGCGCCGGTGAGCGCGTTGAGCGCGGACAACTTCAAGAACATGCGCATAGAGAGAGCTCAGGTATATAACGAGATCCCTGGCTCAAAAGATGTTGAGCTCGAGACATACGTAAGGGTCAAGAACGACATGAAGTCAGGCGACTATAAGGTGACTGTGACGATGCCAGAGCTTGACATAAGGAGGAGCTTCGGCCCTGACAGGATCGGGAAGGGCAAGACCCTCAGCAAGAACCTGCGGCTGGACATCCCGAAGCATGTGGAACCAGGGGAATACGTCATGAGGATAGTGCTCAGCGACGGCAGCGGCAACCGAAGAGTGAAGCACAGATACGTCGAGATAAGCTAGAACCAAACTTTTTTATTACCCATCTTCTCTTACCTATGAATGCTCCATAAGTTCAAAGAGGGAAAGGCCGCATTCTTCGCTTCCAAAGGGAAGATCACAGCAGGCATGCAGGCATTCTACAACCCTGTCATGAGGCTGAACAGGGACTTCTCGGTCATGGCCGTGAGGGCCTATGGCAAGGTACATTTCGCAGACATCCTGGCCGGCACCGGCGTGAGAGGGATAAGGCTCCTGAAAGAGACCGACAACATCCTCAGCCTGTCGATGAACGACTCGAACCCGGGATTCAAGCAGCTTGCCAAGAGGAACTTCAAGCTCAATAGGCTTGGTGGGGAAGCAGAGCTGCATGATGAAGACGCGAACATCTTCCTGCTCAAGAGCAAAGGCTTCTCAGCGATAGACATCGACCCTTTCGGCAGCCCGAACCCGTTCCTTGACGCTGCAATCTCAAGGATGGCCAGGAAGGGACTGCTATTCTTGACATCAACAGACACTGCCAGCCTGAGCGGGACATATCCCAAGACATGCCAGCGCAAGTACTGGGCGCAGCCCTTGCGGAACCACCTCATGCATGAGGTCGGCCTGCGGATCCTGATAAGGCGGGTCCAGCTGGTCGGGGCTGACAAGGAGCGCTCGATGAGACCGCTCTTCTCATATTTCAGGGACCATTACTTCAGGATATGCTTCCTCTGCGAGAAGGGCCGGCAGAAGGCAGACAGCATGATAAGACAGCACTCATCGCTGAGCTATAATGATCATGAGCTCACTGCTAAGGAGAACGGATCAGTCGGGCCTGCCTGGACCGGACAATTGCATGACAACCAGTTCTTATCACTGATGATCAAGCAGAGCGAGGACATGCCTGCCGACACCCAGGAATTCCTCAGGCTGCTGGAACACGAGTCAAGAATCGATTCCATCGGATTCTATGACATGCATGCCATGGCAAAAGGGAAAAGAGGGAAGGTGCTGAAAGTGGATGATGTGCTTGGAAAGCTGAAGAAAAAGAAGATTTCTGCGAGCAGGAGCCAGTTCTGCCCCTGGGGCATCAAGTCTACCCGATGGCCCTTCTGACATCGGTGACTTCCACTGAAACAACCCCTTCGATGCCGCTGACATTCTTCTCGAGCTCATCTGTCGAGCCTTTTGCCTCGTCCATGACAAAAATCATCTTCAGGGCCTTGAGTCCGAAAGCGATAGGCTCTTCCTCTACCCTGCCGGTCTCGCCGCCGAAAGCCTTGATGTGCTCCTCTGCCAGGTCCTTGATCTTGTCAAGCGCTGTGTCAGGCGATTCCGGCATTATCTTCAAAGTCACTATCACTTCTGCCATCATGCCCACCTAGTTCGGGCCTTCGAAGCCGCACTCGTGGCACTTGTACCTGACCACGGTCTCACGCTGGTGCTTGGTCCTTAATATCTCAGTCTTGCCGCAGTTCGGGCACTTGAAGCGGACGGATCCCGGGTCATTAATGATATTTTCAGTCATCATGCATCACAAAGCTGTGGAGAGGGGTTCCCTTTATAAAGGTTACCTCAACGAACATTCCATCATAGTTTACCGTCTCAAACAAAAAGATTGATATATCTACCCAGATACCCCTTTTACCTATGAAAAAGGCCTATACCAATGCTACATTGGCGCAAGATTACTACTCAGCTGCCATCCAGATTGCCGGCGACCTTGAAGCCTATAAAACACAGAGAGATAGGATAAGAAAATCTGAGATTGACCTATCTGCTTTCTACCAAGAAAATGGCAATTTTAAGGGATTACATGTGAAGGGTATCGGGCCAAAAACCACGGAAGTCCTTGAGCTGATACTCCAGAAAGGTGCAGACAGGGCAAAAAAGATAATAAGTGAGAATAGGCGTGCAGAGATGCGAGACAGACCTTGGAAAATCTCACATGATCTGGATGGACGGGAAGAGACCTTACCTTCATGGGATGATGCAGTGAAAAGATATGAAGGTAAATAGATAAGTCTCAATAATCTCATTCTTAGAATACCATTCCGAAGGTACGACAAAAGTTATTAAAGGGCCTTAGTTGTTTAGCTATAGGGATGGGTATTAAGAAGAAGTATAAAAAAGAGGGGATAGGACTTCCTGACCTGCCGGAACTAGACGAACCCCCCAAGCCGAAACGCAAGATGTTCGGATTTCTCAAGAAGAAGCCCAAGCCAGGCCTGCCTGAGCCACCTGTAATTGACATAAAGAAGGTCAAGGAGAAGATAGAGAAGGTCAAGCAGGACTTCGACAAGCAGGAGTTCCCGAAGAAGAAGCATGAGGAGATGAAGAAGACCTATGACAGGCTGAAGAAGAAGCAGAAAGAGCTCGATGACCAGGACCGCATCCTCAGGGAGAAGGACGTCCTGCTGTCAAAGAAGGAGACAGAGCTCAAGAAGTGGGACGAAAAGCTGAAGAAAGAATCTGAGAAAACAGGAACCGAGAAGAAAGAGCTCGACCAGCTTGCTGCTATGCTCAAGGAGAAGGACAAAAATCTGAAAGACAGGGAGCACGATATCAGCAAGACCTCCATCGAGAACAAGAAGAGCTTCGAGAAGGCCAAGCTGGAGCTAGTAAGAAGGGACAAGGCCCTGATAAAGAAGGACCTAGGGATGCGCCAGGCAGCACAGGGGCACACACCTGTCATGACCATCGATCCGGACCTGAAGACAGTGCTGAAGAAGCTCGACGGACTGCTGGAAAAACTGCCCGATGATGTCATCAAATCATTCTCAAAATCAAAGGACTTCACAACATACGAAAAGATAATGAAAAAATACGGCACGTGATCACTATGGGACTCCTCGACAAAGCCAAAAAAATTGACGAACTGCCAGAAGCGCCTGAGACCAAACCCAAGCGCTTCAGCTTATTCAAGAAGAAAGCACCAAAGACCAAAGGCATTGATGTTCTGGAAGAGCATATACTAAAGCCTGCTGAGGCAACTCCAAAGCCGGCTCCCAAACCTCCTGCGCCAAAACCAGCGCCTGCAGGACTGGCCTTCCCCAAGCTGCCTAAGGCGCCGAAAAGAGCAAAGTCGGCGATGACAAAGCAGGCAGCCGAGAGGCTCAAGAGAGATATCACCCAGAAGACCGCGCAGCTGAAACAGGTGGAACTGAAGCTCAAGAAAGCCGTTACGTTGCAGAAACAGCTGGACGCCAAAAACCTGAAAGTCAAAGAGCTGTCAAGCACGATCCTGCAGAAACAAAAAAGGGTAGACAAGCTCGAGGCAGACATCGAGGCATTCGAGAAGAGACGGCAGCAGGCAAAAGACGCTGCAGTCCTGAAAAAGGAGAAACGGTTGGACCAGCTGCAAGCAGACATCCAAGCATTCCAAAAGAAGAGAAAACAAGCCAAAGACGCGGCAGTGCTGAGCAAGGAAAAAAGGCTCGACCAACTGCAAGCAGACATCCAAGCATTCCAAAAG
>JAHIVG010000019.1 GCA_018816705.1 Nanobdellota archaeon | reverse complement strand
GAGACCTGGAGTATTTCAAGCTGAAAATACTCCAAAACTGCGGCCTAAGCCATCAGAACAAACCTTGAAGAGCCAAGGTTTCTAATCTGGCGGCCCTGTCCTAAATCTGGCGGATCGGTCGCGCTGGATGTTGCTTCCTCTCTTTTCCCGCCTCGCCTGGGCAGCTAGCCTTTACTAAGGCTAGGATCCAAAGAAGTGGGACATAAAGTCCCACGCCGCAGCTTTCATAACTTTCAGTGAGCTGCGGTGGGGAGTCTTGCGCTCCCCGTCTTTTGCTCGAGCTTTTCGTAAAAGGTCGCGGGAAAAGAGAGAAAGCAACATTCAGCGCGACCGAACCGCAAGATTTAGGACAGAGCCTTTTTACCATAATACCTCCCCTCGACCATGAAATATGCCTTCACTGATCAGTATCCTGCAAATGCTGTAGGATTGCTGTGGAGCCCCTGAAGAACGAGTATGACGAATATATGCAGGACCCCTTCGAGTAAAAAACAAAGATTTAATAATGACGGCGGATTCCGGAAAAGCATGGAGTTCGACAGGCATAGCACTGCTGAAAAGGTCGGTGAAAAGATAGGTTTCTTGACAGCTTATTTCTTCATCACCACCGGGGTGTTCCTCATATTCATGCTGCTGAAGAAGATACCTGAAAGCTGGGGCTACCTCCACTTCATGGGCGTCATCTTCGTGATAGCCGCCATAGGCATCATCATACAGAGGCTTTTAAAATGATGCAGAGACTATTGAGGTATTCAAGATGAAATTCATGACAGGCTTCAAGAAGGGCTTCGCAGACTTCGGCCACACCATCAGCGCAGTGGTGAACTCGATACTGCTGACCGCGGTGTATCTCATCGGCGTGGGCCTGACAGCCCTGTTCGCCAAGCTCTTCAAGAGGCACTTCCTGAATATGAAGCTGTCAGAGAAGAGGAAGAGCTATTGGGTCAAGCACGAGACAGACACGGCGATGGACCAATTTTACAGGCAGTTTTAGGGTGAAAACATGTACATACTAGGGATAGGGTGCTACTACCATGATGCTTCGGCAGCGCTGCTGAAAGATGGTGTGATAGTCGCAGCTGCAGAGGAAGAGAGGTTCACGAGGAAGAAGCACGACACCTCGTTCCCTCACAATGCCATCAAGTTCTGCCTGCGAAGCCAGAAGATAAGGATAGATGACCTGGATTACATCGGTTTCTACGAGAAGCCCTTCCTCAAGCTCGAACGCATCTTGTCTCAGCACCTGGAGACCTTCCCTAAGAGCTACAAGACCTTCCTCAGCTCAATCCCGTCATGGCTGAACACCAAGCTCAGGGTGATGAGGACTGTAAGGAAGAAGCTGAAGTACAAGGGAGACGTGCTCTTCGTGCCGCACCACTTCGCCCATGCAGGAAGCACCTTCCTATTGAGCCCGTTCCAGAAAGCGGCCATCGTCACCGTCGACGGTGTCGGCGAATGGACCACAACTGCTTACAGCCTGGGAGAAGGCACCAAGATCCACCCGATGAAGGAGATACAGTTCCCGCACTCACTCGGACTGCTGTACTCGACGATAACCGCCTACCTGGGCTTCAGCGTCAACAACTCCGAGTACAAGGTCATGGGTCTCAGCCCCTACGGCATCATGGACAGGGAGAAGAACCTGTATTACAAGAAACTGAGGGAAGTCATCGACATAAAGGAAGACGGCTCCTTCAGGCTGGACATGAGCTACTTCATATTCCACCATGCGGACAGGATGCCATCCAAGAAGATGTGCAGGCTGCTCGGCGGACCCATCCGCGCGAGGGAAGGCCCGGTCGAATCACGTCACAAAGATATCGCTGCAGCGCTGCAGATGATATATGAAGATGCGATGACCAAGCTGCTGCACCACGTGCACAAGGAGACCGAGTGCGACAACCTGGTCATGGCGGGCGGGTGCGCGCTGAACAGCGTGCACAACGGGAAGATACTGAAGAGCACGCCCTTCAAGAAGATATGGATACAGCCCGCAGCAGGAGACGGGGGGACGAGCATGGGTGTCACCTCATACATCTATCATACCCTGCTCGGAAAGAAGAGGGATTTCCAGCTGAAGGACGCATACCTGGGACCTGCCTTCAGCACAAAGATAATCAAGGCCTTCCTGGACAAGCACAAGATCAAGTATTCTGAGTTCAAGGACGACAACGAACTCGTCAAGGAAACGGCCAAGCTGCTCCACGAGGACAACGTGATCGCTTGGTTCCAAGGCGGCATGGAATGGGGTCCCAGAGCCCTAGGCTCGAGAAGCATACTCTCAAACGCGTGCAACCCTGAGATGCAGGACATACTCAACCTCAAGGTGAAGCATCGCGAGAAGTTCAGGCCGTTCGCACCTGTCGTATGCGAGGATGATGCCATGACCTACTTCGACTGCGACTACCCGGTGCCTGAGCCGACCGATTTCATGCTCATGGTCTACCCGATAAGGAAGGAATGGCACAAGAAGATACCTGCTGTCACGCACGTGGACGGCAGCGGAAGGCTCCAGACCATAAGACGGGCCCAGAACCACCTCTACTATGATGTCATCAAGGAATTCGGCAAGCTATCAGGCATACCAATCCTGATAAATACCTCTTTTAACATAAGGGGAGAACCCATCTGCTGCACGCCATATGATGCATACAAGTGCATGATGGGCACCGGCATCGACTACCTCATCATGGACAAGTTCCTCATCAAGCGCGGGGACAACAAGCGCGACATGTGGGACAGCGAGAAGTATGCGAAGGACTGAAGAGGCTTAGGGGAATCATTAAATAGTAATTAAGGTGATAATTCTCAAGAGAGGGTAACATCATGCGGAAATCAATGACGTTGACTTGGGTCGTCTCGAAAATAATAATAGGCCTCCTGCTGTCTGAAGCCATCGTCTGGCTAGCAGCGCCGCAGAGGCTTCTCACACCCCTGAATCCTGACCACCCGGACTATGACCCGCAGACCATGATATCACCCTTCGGGATCATGCCTGAACCCAACTCTGAAGCCCAAAGGTACGGGGAGCTGAACGACATCATCACAGTCAGGCACAACAGCATGGGCTTCAGGTCTGACACGGATTACAGCATCATCGAAGGCAAGAGAGGTGTGGCCCTTTTCGGTGATTCCTTCACCTACGGCTTCGGCAACGACCAGGACGAGACCGTCAGCAGCTACATGCAGGAAATCCTTGGCGAGGAGTATGAGGTCATGAACTTCGGCTTGCCGGGCTGGCACCTCGGCCAGGAATATCTCCTGTACAAGTACCACGTCGCACCGAAACTCAAGCCTGAATTCGCGGTATTCTTCGTCTACCCCCATGACCTCACTGACATGATGAGCCTCGAGGAGATTCCGATGAAGCCATTCTATGTCGCGACAGAGGCAGGAGCCCTGGCCTTGCAGAATTTCCCAGTCGAGATCACCCCTGAGCAATACGAAGAAGTCCTCAAGAAGAAAAAGGCTGAGAGGACAGAAGCCTATCTAAGCATGAACATATTCTCAAGGGTCCTGCTCCGGCATTCGCACCTGTATAGCTTCATCACCGGTGCCTTCGGAAGGGAAAAGATGGATGCGCAGGCAATCAAGGATGCGAACCTGGCCCCATTCAGGAAGGACTCGTACGAGCTCTTCAAGGCCAACTACCAGCTTCTGCAGGGATTCTCCCAGAACATCCTACAGCTGGGGGAGAACCAGAGCACCAGAATCATTTTCGTCTACATCCCCAGCAGCCTCCAGGTCGATGACAGCCCGATCAGCACTGCCAGTCACTTCTATAATGGCTTTGACCCTGCAGACTTCGACTTCGACAACATGAACCGGTTCCTCATGGAGTCCTGGCAGGAGATTGGCGCGGGGAGCATAGACCTAACACCCATATTCAGGCAGACCAAAGGGAAGCTTTACAACCGCCCGCTCGGGCATCTGTCACCTGAAGGCTCAAAGGTGGCAGCGGAAGCGGTTGCAGAACTGGTCATGGGAAATCCGGCTCTGTCCTGAGTCATAATTTGCCGGCCCTATTTCCGGGCAGATTCTCTTTTCCCCCGACCTTTTACAAAAAGCTCGAGCAAAAGACGGGGAGCACAAGGCTCCCCACCGCAGCTCGCTGAAAGTTATTAAAGCTGCGGCGTGGGATTTTATATCCCACTTCTTTGGGTCCTAGCCTTTGGTAAAGGCTAGCTCGCCTGGGCAGGGCGGGAAAAGAGAGCAAGGAACATCCAGCGCAACCGATTCATCAGAGTTAGGACAGAGCCGGGAAATCCGTAACCTTTTTATGCCTTCCCGGACCTAATATGCCTGGACATGAAAGTAAGGTCAACATTGGTCGGAATATGCATGTTAATCATCGTCTTCTTAGCAGGCTTCCTCATCATCGAGGCCTATTTCAGGCTGTTGAACCCCCAGAACACGGAGGAATCGGTGTTCAACGAGTGGTATGCCTGGGAACACATTCCGGGCTATAAAGGAACATTCAAATCGCTCTACCCAGGGGAGTTCAATACTGCAATAAGGATCAATTCCAGGGGGCTGCGAGACCATGAGTACAACTACTGGCGCAATTCCAAGAGGAGGGTCGTCGTGCTCGGGGATTCATATGCCAACGGCCACGGCGTGGAGCTCGAGGAGACCTTCTCAAAGGTGCTCGAAGATATGATCGGGAAAGACAATATCGAGATAATCAACGCCGGACACAAGGGCTATGGCCCGCAGGAAGAGATAATGTACTATCGGCATGAGATCAGCAACTACCAGCCTGACATCGTGCTGATGGCCATCTTCATGGGCAATGACATCCATGACGTGACCCTCCTGAACATCTCAGACGGGAAGCTGGTCGAGAACGGCCCTTTGCCCAAGCCAGGGCTGCAGATGAGGCTGAGGAGGTGGATGGCCAGGAAAAGCCACACATACGTATTCGTCCTGGAGACTTTCATCAAGAATGATGCCCTCAGGGACCTCCTGATCAGGTGGGGGTTCTTCATGCCTAGATGGAGCCCGTATTTCACCAAGGATCCTGGAGCCTATCAAGAGGACCTGGATGAGACAATCAGGCTCATACGGGCCTTCAATCAAGAGCTGGAGCAGGATAATACGAAACTGATGATCCTCCTCATACCCACAGTCGAGCAGGCCTACGAGGCAAAGCAGGAGATGTTCGAGATGACTGAGGGCTTTGATATCAACCTAGGCAATGAGGAGATGATGCGATTCTGTGAAGAAGAAGGCCTGGAATGCCTGGACCTGCTGTCTTACTTCCATGAGTCTGAGCAGGAACTGTACTATGAGCACGACAGGCACTTCACAGCCCTGGCCCATGACCTCACCGCAAGATTATTATATCAGGAACTTCTCAGCTAGGCCGATGGCAAAGAACAAGTCGCTGCTCGGAGAGGCATGGTCATTCCTGAAGGTGAGGAAGGCCTGGTGGCTGACGCCCATAATAATCATGCTGGCCTTAGTAGGCGTGTTCATAATCCTGGCGCAGAGCAGCGCTGTGTCGCCGTTCATATATGCTTTATTCTAGAATTGGTAGAGCCGATTCCTTATCGCTTAGCCCCGCCAGGTACCGCAATCTTGGCAACGGGTAGTCAGGTCATAGAAATTATCATTCTCATCTGACTCAAAAAGAAAAAAATGGGATGAAAAGCATCCCCTTAGTCTTTGTGCTTATTGTAAGAATAAAATGGTATAAAAAAAAGAAATTATGAGAGTTCTACGTAGAAGTAGAACGCGATGTTGTCCACCGTTCCCGCAAGACCGCTCTGAGGCAGTATCATCTGGAAGTCATACCGTCCGCCGTTGTAGCCAGCGCTGTAGTTCTGGATCAGGGAAGCGTATGTGATGTCGTACTGCTTGTGAGCCATGGTCGAGGCGGACGAGTCCTCCAACGTACCGTCTGACAGCACGATCTGGGTCCAGTTCCTTGTGGCGGTCTCCCCTGGGTCGTTGCTATAGGTGTAGAGATTGAGGCCTGAACACGTGCTTTCCGTACCCCATGTCGTATCGGGGTTGGAGTCCATTATCTTTGTTTCTCCCACGTAGAACGTCGGGGTCTGGAAGTTGGCAGTAGTGAAGGTGTTGTTCAGCCTGTCCACGTCCGAGCCCGAATGGTTGAACTCCTTGGTCTCCCTGTTGAGCATGGAGCTGTTGGCGCACTTCATAACAGCCCAGTTCGGGATGCCGCCTGCATAAAGGTCTGCTGTCGAGGCGATCCTGCCGCTCTCCTTGGTAGCGTACACCTCGCCTGTCAGGTCAGTGATCTGCCAGTCATAAAGCTTGTAGCCCGCGGGATCCATTATGGCATATGTTCCACTGATGTTCCCGACATAAGCTATCCACTTGTTGGACATCTGTGACATGTTCATCTCTGAATAATAGATGTAACCGCGGCTTTGGTTCTGGACAGAGCCATTTATGTAAGACCTTGTTGCGCTCCCTTCTATGTGCATTCCGTCTGGCTGAGAGGGTAGCACCACTGCGTAGACGCTCACAACAGCTGCAATCATCAGTGTCATCACCAAGATTGCGGATCCGAGATTTTTTATCGTTGTCATTTTGGCCACCTCAACTCAACTCCACAAAAAAGTAATATGTTGTTGTCGCCACGTCACCGTTATGGCCGTTCTCTGCCACTATCATCTCGAAGTCTGCCGTTGAGGCATCGAAAGAATTGTAATCATCCTCGATGATTGCCGTGTATATCGGCTTGGCGTCGCTGTGTGAATAAAGGAGGACTTCGTTAAACCTACCCGAACCCGACGGACTTGTGCTATTATACATATAGGCAGCCGGACACCCCCTAGCAGGGTTTGCATCAACGTTCTTCGCGGCCACGTCACCTAATATCCCCTGGCCCCCCACATAGAAGTTCTTATGGGTCCTGGTGTTGACGAAGGTGTTGTTCACCGAGTCATAATCATCAGCGGATATGTTCAGGCCCACGTATGCCACTTTCGCACTCGAAGCGCCTCCCTGATACTCTAAATAGTGAAGATATTCTTCAGCATCATGGCCCACGGTATAATTCCAGCACAAGACATTGGTAGTGGTCCAATTGATGACCCCATCCTCAACAGCATATACTTCACCCCTCGGCTTGGCGATCTGCCAATCGTATAGGGTCTTGTTGTTGGAATCGTCCAACGTAACGACACCTGTCACGTTCCCGAGGAAACCAGCCCATGCCTGGGTTATGGTAGAAGCGTTGACCTGCATCCAGGTTATATTGCCTGCGTACACATTGCGCGCAGAGGGGTAATTCGCAGCCCTCTTAGAGACCGAAACCTCAGTGAAGGTCCCAGGACCTTCAGGGGTTGATTGAGCGACCACGAAATAGACGCTTGTTAGTGGTATTAACATCACCAGAAATAGAGCAATTGCCTTCTTAATCCCATGCGATACCATGTATACTTCACCTCTCCTTTTCAGGTTAATCCATATTCTTGAATATTAAATGCTAAATTATCTCCACTTTTAGCATTTTAATAGTGAAATGTGTATACTCATATATAAATGTTTCGTTTAACATGATGCTTAAGAAGTATATGTTAAATGAGATAAGTGCGCCTTGATCAGGTAAGTTTAGCATCGACGAGGCCTGTACCCGATGCATCAAATGATAATAATCAGCCCAATCAATAGAAATTGATGAAACAACAACCCTTTATAAATACCCCTACGCATTCAAAATAGGTTCAAAATGCACTCAAAATGGGCTCAAGATACATCCAGACTATACCATATATACTATAATACTATAATATACTGAAATACTATATATACTGAATGATAAGCAGAATCAGTCTTTGCGGAGGTACTTGGCTACCTGCTCCCTGCCGCCGAAAAGCTCTCCCAGCTCGTCTGTCTTCTTCTTTATCTCCGCGTTCTTGGCCCTTAAAAGTGCCTTCTTCTCGTTCAGGCTCAGCTCGAGCTTGGCTATCTCGTCCTTGATGCCGTACCACTCCTGCTCCAGGTCCCTAAGAGGCTGAATCAAAGTGAGTATCTTCTTATTCGTCTCTGTCACTTGAGTCTTCCGGTTTTGCATCTCCCAGTTATCTTGAAGAACTGCCATCACATCCTCGCCAGAGATCTTCTCGTCTACAGGCTCGACAGAATCAGCCCCGAAATTGGCCATCAATTTGGCAAAATATAAGCGCTCATCCTCGACCTTGGAAGCAGACTTCGGCTTGTCAGCGGGCATGTCGGCTGGCGCCTCTGCGGCCCCAGCGTCTCCTTCTGTCTTCTCCAACGGCGGGAGCTCGTCAGGAGCTAGGCCTTCTTCCTTCTTCACTTCAACAGGAGCCTCACCTTCCACCCCTTCAGGAGGCTTGTATCCCTCAACTGGAGCCCCTTCTACTAGAGCAGGTTGGCCTTCAGCGGAAGCATCACCTTCAGCAGGCTTCTCCTCGCCTTCCCCTTCCTTCTTCTCCTCTTCAAGGGAGGGTAGCTTGTCAGGCACTTCTTCCTCTTTAGACTCCTCTTTGGATTTTCCCTTATCCTTCTTGAGATTCAGTAATGCCACCTTAACACCACATATTCCTTTTCACAAGTCTATTTAAATAGTTTTGTGGTAATTCAAGAGTGATAAGAAATATCATTTGAGTTCGGCATATAGTACGAGGAGCTGCTTATCATTAGTGTCGAAGTTCCTGAGATAAGAGGGCACGGTTATCTCATAGTCATATCGGCCGAAGTACCCCCACCCACCGGGATTGGCCTGGGTGAAGAACAGTATGTCCTCAGAGTCGGTGGAGTTGAATGTACCGTCCGTGTCATCTGTGGTATCCCAGAGGATGCCTGTCTGGTAGTCTGTCGAGTTTGTGCTGTTGATGACGGGCACCCAGTGGACCTTGTTGCTGAAGATGGTGAAGTTCATCGTGGTGATCGGCTCGCTGGCCAGCGTGAAGGTCCTGTTGATCGAATCGGTGAGGTTGGTCATGTTGAGCATCTTATCCAGCTCGGCGAAGTCATCGAACAATGAGGCGTTGCTGGTGTTCCGGCCGAGAGCAGAGAGAGATGTGAAATCTATCACTGACTCAGAATCAGTGACGAATACGAGGCTCTTGGAGAAATTGGTCACGGTCCAAGTCAGGAGGGTGTTGTTCAGCTCATCACCCAAGACCAGGCTACCGGACAGGTTGCCAACGATGAACGTCCAGCCGAGGATGGTGATGGTCTCGTTGGCCTCGTTGTTGGACTCGTCCATCTCGTCTATGCTGCCTGATCCGGAAGTCGGCGGGTCGACGACAACGAAGATGTTGTGAGAGCCGATGTAGGTTATCCAGGTGGCCTGGGCTGTGGCATTCTCCCCGGCGGTCACGTTCACCGAGATGTTGGCCCCGATGTTGTTGCCGCCTATCGTGTAGTTGCCGATGAAGAAAGAGACCGTGACGTTGGTCGCGTTCTTAGTGCCTGAATTCACGATGGTGGCGTTGATTGTTAGGTTGATCCCTTCCCTGGGGGTGTAGTTGCTGAAGGTGATGTTGACAATGTGCAGCTCGGCCAGGTTGTCAATGGTGATGTTCGAGAAGGTATAGTTCCAGGCGCCGACAGTGTTGTTGGCCCACACCCACAGCAGATAGTTGCCGTTCTCGAAGCCCGAGGTGTCCCAGGTATCGTTGTAGAAATCTGTATCACTGTTCTTGTAGAGGATGCTCTTGCCCACCACCCCTGTCTTGGTCATGTTATCAGTGCCGTTGTCGATGCTGTAGAATACGTCGTCGACATAATGGTACGTGACATTGCTCACTGTCGCGTTGATGAGCACCGTCATGTTGACCGAGGTCCCGTTCCGGGGTGAGGTTATGTTTATCGGGGGGGGATGGTCATAGGTCAGGGTCATGTCGTCAGGATAGTCAATCCCGTCCCCTGTCACCAGAACATGAACCGGCCCAGCGATGTAGCTGTCGCCCTGGTCAATGACAGCCAATGTCAGATTATCATCGATGCTACAGGAGGGGGTCAAGGCTTCACAGTCGATGACGTACTGGTTGCTGGAGCCTGAAAGCCCATTAGGTCCTATCTCATCCGTGGCGTTGTTCGAGCGCGCCTCTCCCGTATACCAGAGGGTTATGTTGTAGCCGTCCGCCGGCTGGCCGTCCTTGGCGTCGAAGACCCAGCCGTACACGTATTCCTGCGCCTCCACGGCACCCACAATGACCAGCAGCACCACCCCTAATAGCAATACCCTCATTCAATGACCTCTTGGAAATGAAGCAGGACATCCTGCTTGATGAGGAACTTGTAGCCGTAACCGGGCGCGAGCACGAAATTCCTCCCCACCCCCTGGCCTATGTTGAGGTAGGGTATCCATCTCTGCGAGTCGTGGTCGTAATAGGTTATCCCTAGGACAGTCGGATTATGGCTGATCACGTCTGCTGCCCGCACGTTGAACTGGTCGTGAGGCATCACGAACTCTGTCCATGGCGCACCGGGGCGTATATCATAGACGAAATTCCTCAGCAGAGGTTGTGTCAGGTTAATATTCGGTCCTGTCTGGTTCTCCGTCTGGCCTTCAGTCTGGGTCTCGGCTGAGACAGCCGCAACCGCCAGGAACAGGACCAAAAATGATAATGCGCTAAGCCTCATCCTTCCCATCTCCGGCCTCCGCTTTCCTGTCTGTAGTCCTGCCATCTTGAGTATCTTCAATCTTGCCTTGACTCCCATCTTTTCCTCCCCCTTTCTTCTTCCCCTCGCTTCTCCCAGCCTTATCCCCGCCTCCCTCTTCCGGCTCTTCAAGCACCTCATCGATCAGGTCTTCCTCTTCTTCCTCCTTCATCCGGAACCTGCCTGACGGGATGCTGTCAGACCTCTTCCTGTGTATCATCGAAGCAATGACCAGCAAGCCTATGAATATCAGCGGTATGAGCAGCCATCTCTGGATCTCCTCGTCAGTCGGCTGGTATATGACACCACCCCTACTGACATCCATATTCTCCTGAGTGGCGTTGATGGGCTCTTTCCTCGGCTCTGGGAGCACTGTTGTCTCAGTCGAGGTGCCGAGCATGAATATGCCTGGAAGGTCCTGGGCCTGTATGTATACGGCCTCCCTGTCCTCGCCCGCGGACTCGAACTTGAGGAACCTGGGTTTTCCGTCCTCGACCTTGGCGATCATGACATCGTCGATAGTCAGGTTATAGGCCTTCAGCCATCCCTTGTGCACCTTGAAGACGAATAGTGTCTTGTTGACCTTGCCTTCTGAAACACCGAGCTCGACAGACTCGTACACGTTCATCACTTCGAGGACAGTGTCTGGCACGGGGACGTCCTGCTTCACTGTTATCTCGCTGTAGTCAGAGTCCATATAGACGATTGCGCTGTGAAGCATCGTATCAGAGTATATTATCACTGGCTCAGACCTCTTCGACTTCGTCACTTTCCTGCTCGATGATGCGTATCCTCCGCCGCCTCCTGTAGATGCAGCTGCTGCGCACGCGCCGCAGTCACCTGGGCAGGAAGAGCAGCTCTCGCCTGTGCCGCAAGTGCTATCACCGCAGCCATAAGTATTTGTCACAGTCAAGGTCCAGTTGAGACGCACTGACAGCAGGCCGTCGGTGGCTATTACAGTAAGGTTGTGTGTCCCCGAATCTGAGTACGATGGGCCATAGGTATATGAAGATGATGTGGTCGCGAGCAAGGAGCTGTCGAGATACCATGTAAACGAAGGTATTGTGCTCTGGGGATCAGAGGCATTCACAGCGAATGAGTAGGACTGGGTCTCGGCCATCGAATGCTGCAATGAGGGGGAAAAGCTGTCGAACACCGGCGGCTGGTTCTGGAAGGCTATAGTGAATGACACGACCTCAGAGCTGGAGTTGCCTCGGTCGTCCGTGGCAGTGAAGAGTATCGAGTGGGTACCGTTCTGCTGCGGGGTGAAGCTCACTATGCCTGTGGAGGGGGCGATCGTGAATACAGAGGTGTTGGTAGAGTAGGTTATCGTGTCATCATCGCCGTCTGTGGCGTTGACATCAAGGTTGAACTCCTCATCCATCATGGCTGTCTGCGCCCCGATTATGTGGAGGTCAGGCGGCTGGTTGACATCCGTGACAGTGAGGGTCCAGGTCTGCTGCCTCGTAGAGACTCCGTCAGTCACCAGTGCGGTTATGTTATATGTGCCGGCATCATCCGTGCCGGTGAAGTTTGCGATGAAGGTATAGTTCGAGTCCTGGGCAGTCTGGGTGCCGTCCTTATACCATGTTATCGTAAGGGTGTCCGCGGTGTTGTTGTCAGAGGCGTTGACTGCGAATTCCAGGGATTGCTGCTCTGTCATTGAAGGGTCTGTTGCAGGCACAGAACTGTCGATGACCGGTGCGTAATCCTTTGCCTCTATGGCGAACATGGCAGTGAGGCTCTTGACAGCGCCATAGGAGGTGTTCGCATAGGCGATGATGGTGTGGTTGCCGTCTGCCAGGCCTGTCAGGTTCATCGTGGCATCTGTGCACTCTGTGCATAATGTTGCGTTCTGGCCGTTGAACTCATACCATATCGTCCTGTTGTAAGGGAAGTATGATGAGATGTTTATCAGGGTATGATTCACCGAGTATGTGATGTTGGCCGGGGAATTGAGCTCGATGGCATAATGGAGTACCATGGCAGGCATGCTCGTGAAGCCTCCGCCTGTTGTCGTGCCGTTAACCGGTCCGGCAACGTAACCATCGCCGCTATCGAACAATGTGATCCTCCAAGAATGCCCAATCCCAAAGGAATAGCCTGATATGTCAGCCTCCTCGATCTCGCAGCAGTAGTTGTTGTCCTCGGGGCTGATGAGGCATGTCGTGTTGCTCGAGAAGGCGTTGTTCCATTGGGCGGTCATCGTCTTCCAGCCTGGCGAGAAACCATCCGGGGAATCCTGAACGTTTCCGCAGATGTTATGGGCTGCCAGGGCGAGGCTCATGCTAAGCATGGCTGACAGCATGGCTGCCGCTATGAACAGCAGATGCCTAGTCCTAAGGTTGATTCCAGGTGTTGTTCGCACTGACTACCACCGAATATCCTATGAATGGGTCTATGGCGAAGTTCTTGCCGATGCCAGGCCCGATGTTCAGGAAGCCGAGGTTGGCCTGAGTCGTCTCGTTCCTCCTGGTTACGGACACCACATTGGGGATGCTATTCTTGAGGTCCTGAGCATTCGTCAGGGTCGTATTCGCGGTCACAGTTATCCAGTTCTTGCCGTAGCCGTTCGGGTCCTTCTTGAGCTCGATGCTCGTGGGGAGCAGCATATCTCCTGCAAAGGTCCAGTTGAACGCCACGGGGCCTGATGTATTGAGCGAGAGCTCATACATCTGACCAGGGATTATCCAGAAGTTGCACGCTGTGGGCGTGCAGGTGTTCGGACAGGATATCTCATTGCAGGTAACGGACTGCTGCCTGGTCTGGTTCCAGTAGGATACGGCCGTGACATTATCAATCCTGTTCAATAAGTCCTTGGCCTTCATGAGCGAGGAGTCGTTCACAGGGATGGCGATCCAGTTCATGGCCCTGCCGCCGGACTGCCTTGCAAGATGGTACCTGTTGACTGCCAATATGGTATCGCTGAAGTTGACGTTCACAGGATTCCTCGAGGCCACCTTGAAGTATTTTGTAGACATGTTTAGGGTGGAATTATAGATGTTTGTGATTACCGTATCGAGCTCATGGAAAGTACCGTCCGGGCTGTCTGACCAGTAGACCGTGTGGTTGTACGCCCTGGTGCCGTTGGTCCAGTTTATCGTGACGTTCATGCCTGAGACATTTATGGACAGCTGCGGCGGAGTCTCCGGGGATCTCATCATCGTGAAAGTGCGGTTGATGTTCCATTTCTTATTAGAAATACCCCAGCCGAGACAGTTCCATGTATATGTACCTTCATCCAGGCCGTATACGACAAAGGTCTTATTATAGTAGGGCATCTGCTCAGGCGGCATGACGCTCTGGTTTAACAGCCATTCCCCGGTCGAATTCGTGTACAATGAGATGTTCGAGACACCTCCTGAGTCGTAGTCCGTCACATTGCATGAGAGATATACCGGAGTCACGTTCGAGAAAAAATGCATAGGTTGAGTGATGTTCACCAGAGGGTACGGATCGAGTGCCCTCCAGGTAAGGTTCCCTCCTGAAAAGCTGTAATCGGAATTATGTGTCACATATCTGGGCTGGGAAACGGTGAGCTTATGGGGCATCTCTGTGTAGGACCCGCTGCTGTTGATTATCCTCTCGGTGAGGTTGAGGGGACCGACGAACCCGTCATTGCCGCCAGCTCGTGATGGGTTGAAGCGGTCGCTCTTGCTCAGCGCAGCCACTGTCGGTTGTATGACCTGCGTGCCGTTGGTCTGGTTTATGTAAAACCTTATCGGATATTGGATTATGAACTGGTAGCCGCCGGAGGAGACAGCGTTGTCGAAGGATATGGTCGTGAAATTTGAGTTTATGATGGTCACGTTGATGAAGACGTCCTTGTGATAATCCTCGTCCGCGAGTATCACGTTGTCTGTCTTGTCTGTGAAGTTGGAATCCGCGATGATGTTGTCATATCCGCCGAGGCTCATGTGGAATGCGTTCGTCGATCCGGCTATCGAGAGGTTGACGAAGGTGTTCCTGCTGGACCCTATCAGCATTATTGCGGTGGCAGGGCTCATGTTATGCAGGGTGGACTGATGGACAGTCGAACGGTTGACCTGCAGGAAATAGACCCCGGCATAGGTGATGTTCCTGAAGGTGACGTTCGTGATGGTCGTTGTGTTAGAGTAAGTGACATAGGCACCTATGTAAAGGCCGTTAAGCGTGGAATTGGCGATCGTGACATGATCTGAGGACTCGACGCCGATGCCATATTTTCCTGTGAGTATAGGCTGTTGTGAATCGACATGGTCTATCACAATGCCGGAGGAGTTCTGCATGTGGACGCAGAATGAGTTGAACAGGGCGGAGTCTGAATCCAGAACCCTGAACTCGTGGTCCTTGACATAGCTGTCATTCACGGCCTTGAGCGTTATCCCGCGCGTGCCGCTCGACGTGCCCTTGAAGCCGAGGTCAGAGATGATATTGCCTGACACAAGGTTGCCCGTGCTGTTCTCCAGGTGGATGCCTATGCCCAATCCGTTGATATCAGTGGCACCGACAGATGAGATGTTGTTGTCCTTGATGGTCGCATTGCTGCCTG
>JAHIVG010000018.1 GCA_018816705.1 Nanobdellota archaeon | reverse complement strand
CTGGGCGAGGCTCGCCCCCTTTGGGGGCGGCTTTTTCCTCTGCCTTCTCAGGTTCTTTCTCGGCTTTCTTTGCTTTACCTTCATCTTTCTTATCAGTCTTCTCTTCCTCAGCCTTCCCGCTCTGCTTGCCCTTGATATAATATTTCTGCCTGAGCTCTGGCGGAACCCTAGAAAGCTCTTCGATGGGGATCGTACTCAGCAGTTCCCAGCCCAGGCTCAGGGTGGTTATCAGCTCCCTGTCCTCGTGCTTGTCCTGCCTGACAAACCTGTCCTCGAACATCTCCGCAAACTTAAGCAGCCTCCTGTCACGGTCAGACAAGGCTTCCTCGCCGACGATGGCTACAAGACCGCGTAGGTCACGTCCTTCGGCATAGAAGGCGTAAAGCTGGTCAGAGACCGCCTTGTGGTCCTCCCTGGTCAGCCCCTTGCCTATGCCGAGATTCATAAGCCTCGACAGCGAAGGCAGGACGTCGATAGGGGGATAGATGTTCTTCCTGTGCAGGTCCCTTGCCAGGACAATCTGGCCCTCGGTGATGTAACCTGTCAGGTCTGGGATAGGATGTGTTATGTCGTCACCGACCATGGTCAGGATGGGGAACTGGGTTATCGACCCCTTCTTGCCCTTGATTATGCCTGCCCTCTCGTAGATCTGCGCCAGGTCGGTATACATGTAACCAGGATAGCCTCGCCTTCCTGGAACCTCTTCCCTCGCAGCGCCGATCTCGCGCAATGACTCGCAGTAGTTGGTCATGTCTGTGAGGATGACTAGCACGTGCATGTCCTTCTCGAACGCGAAGTATTCTGCAGCGGTAAGGGCCATCCTCGGGGTCACGATCCTCTCCACAGCAGGGTCATCCGCCAGGTTAAGGAAGATGACTGACCTCTCCAGCGCGCCGGTCTCCTCGAAATTCTTGATGAAATGCTGGGCCTCCTCGTTCGTTATGCCCATGCCAGCGAAGATCACGACGAACTTCTCGCCCTCACCGATGACTTTCGACTGCCGCGCAATCTGAA
Organism: Nanobdellota archaeon; assembly: GCA_018816705.1. Classification (GTDB taxonomy): domain Archaea; phylum Nanobdellota; class Nanobdellia; order Woesearchaeales; family JAHIVG01; genus JAHIVG01. The sequence continues at coordinate 23,266 of JAHIVG010000018.1, read as the reverse complement.
GCGCAATCTCGTTATGAGGCAGGCCCGAGCCTGAGAAGATCGGCAGCTTCTGACCTCTCACTAATGTGTTGGTGGCATCGATGGTCGAGATGCCGGTCTGGATGAAGCTGCGCGGCTGCTCCCTCGAATAAGGGTTGATGGCTGCGCCGACGATATCGAGCTTCTTCTCGGGAATGATGTCAGGGCCGTCGTCGATGGGCTTGCCAGAGCCTGAGAAGACCCTTCCCAGCATGTCTGCCGAGACAGGCAGCTTGATGGTGTCGCCCAAGAACCTCACCTTCGATTTCCGGTCTATGCCGGATGTGCCCTCGAACATCTGGACGACGACGATGTCTGCGCTCGTGTCCAGGACCTGTCCCTGCTTTATCGTGCCGTCCGGAAGCTGGACCTTGACCAGCTCGCCGTAGCCTATAGGGTCTGTCTTCTCCACAAAGACCAGTGGCCCTGCGATCCGCTTGATCGTGCTGTACTCTTTCATCCTAATCACCCAGGCCGGAGAACTCCTTCTCCAACTCCTTGACAATCAGCTCAATGAGCTTCTTGTAGTCCTTCTCGAACTTTATCTCTGCAATCCTGTTCCTGGACTTCACAGACATTATCTCATTCACCCTGACCCCCTTGTTCAGGGCCTCATAGGCAAGGTCGGCGAAGCGCCGTATGATCTTCATCATCTCATAGGTCTTCGGGAGCTCGCAGAAGGTATCGACCTCATGATAGGCGTTCTGCTGCAGGAACGCCTCCCTGAGTATCCTCGAGATCTCTAGAGTGACCTGCTCCTTGGCAGGCAGCGCATCAGAGCCGACGAGCTGGACTATCTCCAGCAGCTTCTCCTCCTCCTGCAGGGTGCTCATGACCCAAGTGACAAGAGGTCTCCAGTCCTTGGTCACGTTCTCCTTGAACCAGGGCTCGAGCGAGTCCAGGTAGAGCGAATAGCTGGTGAGCCAGTTTATTGACGGGAAATGACGGCGCTGGGCGAGCTTCGCATCCAAGGCCCAGAAGGTCTTGGTAACTCTCAGCGTGTTCTGAGTAACAGGCTCGGAGAAGTCCCCTCCCGGAGGCGAGACAGCTCCGATGATTGAGACAGAGCCGTGGGGGCCGCCGCTCAACGGGATGACGATGCCAGCGCGCTCATAGAAATCTGCGAGGCGGCTGGACAATGATGCGGGATAACCCTCCTCGCCAGGCATCTCTTCCAGCCTGCTGGAGATCTCCCTCATGGCTTCGGCCCACCTGGAGGTGGAATCAGCCATTATTGCAACCGAGTAGCCCATGTCCCTGTAATATTCTGCGATGGTGATGCCTGTATATACCGATGCCTCCCTTGCCGCTACGGGCATGTTCGAAGTGTTCGCGATGAGCACTGTCCTATCTAGAAGCGGCCTGCCTGACTTAGGATCTATAAGCTTCGGGAACTCCTTCAGCACCTCAGTCATCTCGTTGCCGCGCTCACCGCAACCTACATATACGATGATCTCTGCATCAGCCCACTTGGCCAGGGTCTGCTGGGCAACTGTCTTGCCCGCACCAAATGGCCCTGGGATGGCAGCCGTACCACCCTTTGCCAGCGGGAAAAGCGCGTCGAAGATGCGCTGCCCTGTGATGAGAGGCATGTTCGGAGCCAGCTTCTTCAAGAAAGGCCTAGGCACTCTCACTGGCCAGCGCTGGAGCATCTTGAGCTCTGTGCCGTCCTCGAGCTTGCCGAAAGTCTCATCTATCGTGTAGGATCCTGAATTTATCTCGGCAATCTTTCCTTTGGTCTTGGGAGGAAGCATGATGCGATGGAGGGTTCCAGAGGTCTCCTGCACCTCTCCGAGGACCATGCCGGGCTTGGCCTCGTCTCCAGCTTTAGCTACGGCCTTGAATTCCCACTTCTTGTCGTGGTCCAGTCCGGAAGCCTCTGCGCCGCGGAAGATGTATTCTCCCTGCTGTTCTGCCAGCACTGGCAATGGCCTTTGGATGCCGTCGTAGATGCTGGTAAGCAGTCCGGGTCCGAGCTCGACGGATAGAGGCTCGCCTATGTTGACGACTTCCTCGCCAGGCTTGACCATGGATGTGTCCTCGTAGACCTGGATGGTGGTGTTCTCGCCGTCCATCTGGATGACCTCGCCCATGAGGCTCTCGGTGCCCACGCGCACGACGTCGAACATCCTTGCGTTGATGCCTTTCGCGACCACGACGGGTCCTGCGATCCTGTATAAGATTCCTTTGTTTTCCATGATAAACACCCTCTATTCCCTTAGCAAGTCGACCCCGATGGCCTTGCGGATCATCTTCCTCAGATTCTCCTGGCCGCTGCTCTTGGTCGACAGGACAATGAATGTCGGCCTCACTGACCTCTCCAGCTGGTAGCGCTCGTGCTCCTTGAGCGAGGACATGGTCTCTTCGTCGGTGATGACGATGCCGATCTCCGGGTCGGCGGTCAAGGCCTGGATATCCTCCATAGGGCTTTTGCCTACCTCGATCGTCTTCCTCACCCCTGCCAGCTGGAACCCGAGCACGAACTCTGCCCGGCCGATAGCACTTATTTCCATTTCAGACCCTCAATCGCTGTCATTTCTTCCGGTCGCGGCCCATCCGATCCTTTTTTTCCCGCCCTGCACACAAAGAAATGCGAAGCATTTCTTGTGCGCAAGTGAGCTTTGCTCACTTTGCGTAGCCGAGGCGGGAAAAAAAGACCCACACCGCGTTTGGGCGCGACCCAGGTCTTGGGACCATTATCTAAATAATGTCTCATACCACCAACACCTTCTCAATCATCTCGTTCGGCACCCCGAGCTGCTTGCCCTTGACGAGGCGCTTGAGGTTGATTATCTCAATCTCTTTTGAGAGCATATAAGCGAGTATTATGTCGACAGACAGCAGGTTCTTGTGCAGCAGGGTTATGGCACGCTTCAACAGGTGGCGCTGGAGCTTCGCTTCCACCAATAGCAGGTCGTCATCCTTGCTTATGACACCCTTGAAAGGCGTGTCCTTCAGCCTGTCTATGAGCTCCTCGACATCCTTGGATGATGCGAGCTTCTGCAAGAGCCTCTTCTGGATGGAGCAGTCGATCATGAACTCCATTATCCTGTCCTGGGGAACTTTGTGATACAGCAGCTTGAATATTGTTGTTACATTGTTGACATCCACTATGTTCTCAATGAACTGCCTGAAGACCCTGCCCTCTGGCAGGCTGTGCCCGACGTCATAGAGCGCCTTGAAGCAGTACCTGTCGAGATCGTTCTCCACCTTCATGAGATCATCCTGGTCAAGGCCCTTGATGAAACCCGGGTCGAACAGGCCTGAAGCCTTGATGACATCGGCTAAGGATTCCTTGGCCAGCAGCTGGTCCAGGTTGGTCAGCGTTCCGGGAAGGAATATCTCGCGCACGTCCTCGATCCGGGTCATTTTCGACCTCAGGATGGTCTTGATGTTCCAGATATCGTTCCGGAACAGGTAAGCCTTGATGATCCTGGACAGCGCCTCGTCAGCTATACGCAGAAGCTTCTCATAGCTCTTCTTGTGGTTCGCATTCAGCGCGTGCTCGATCAGTTCTGTCCCTGAGTACTTCATGCCCCTTTCCTCTATCTCCTGCTTGTAGTTGGTCTTCCTGAGCTCCTCTGCTATCTCGCTGAAGCTCATCTTGAGCAACCTTCCATATTCCTCTTCCTTGAGCAGGAGAGTCCGCATCACGCCCACACGTACATACGTGTAGGGGTTGAACCTCAGTCTCATCTTCCGAAAAGCAGGCCTGCTATATCCTCTATGCCGGTCTCACGGATGCCTTCCAGCAGAGTCTCGTAGCTGTAGTCGACTGCGACAGTGCCGTCATCGTTCTCTGCGATCAATCCGCCGGTCATCTCCCTGGCCTCAGCGCCATCAGCAAACTTGGTGTCCTTACCATTGACGAAGACCTTGGCAACATCGAGCTCTGACCTGGCCATCTCCAACAGCCTCTTCACGATCTCTGCCCTGCGGTCGTCCGGAAGGCCCACAAGCTGTCTCTTGGCCCTGTCGAAGCTATCGTCAATGAAGACCTTCTTCTGGTGCTGGAGCTGTCTCATGTTCTCGAAGCGTGCAGCCGAGAGCTCTTTCCTCATCAGCTCTTCCTGCTCCTGCTTGAGAGCCTCACTGCCTTTCTGCTTCAGCTCCGCTATTGCGGTCTTGGCCTTTTTGTCCTCTGCCAAAACAACAGCCTTGGCCTGGTCCTCCTTGTCTTTGGCCTGCTGTTGCGCCTGCTGGAGGATCTCTTCCTTCAGCTTCTGGAGCGCCATGTTCAGTGTGCCATGCCGATTATCATAATCGCGATGACCAGACCGAAGATGACTATGGTCTCTGGGATGACTGTCAGGATAAGGCCCTTTCCGAAGAGCTCTTCCTTCTCAGCCATCGCCCCGATCGCTGCTGTACCGATGTCCTTCTCTGCGATTGCCGCTGCTATGGCGCTGCCTGCTATTGCTAGGCCTGCTCCCAGTGCAATCAGTCCCGTGTTCACGTCTACCATTTTTCTTACCTCCTCATGATCTCCTTTCCCCGAAGGGCCTGTAAACGAGTCCTCCGCCCTTATAGAACTTACCGAAGAACTCGACATAATGCAACCTCAAGGAATGTAGGAACGGCCCCAGCATGCCTAATGCGATATTGATGCTGTGGCCTATCAAGATCGTAAGTATGCCACCGACGATGCCGAAGCCGCCCGCTGCGAACATCTCTCCGGATTTCTCGTTGATTATCATGGCCAGCATGACCGAAGCCAAGCCGAGAGCCATCAACCTTGAATAACTCAGTATGTTGCCGAATATGGAAGGGAGCTCTACGATGCCTTTCACGCCTTCTGCCCTGTATAGCATGAAGACTGTCAAGGCCAGAAGAGCGTATCCTACAGGTCTGGGGCCGAAGTATATCAGCAACGCCGCTGCCTGCAGGATCATCCAGGAGATCTTCTCATTGACAGCTGTCCAGAAGCCGTGATGAAGTTCGTTGATGAAGCCGAGTATGAGGCCGAAGTTGATATGGATCGCGCCGACTATCAAAGACAATATGAGCAGCTCGGTTATCTGGTGCGCCCTGCTTAGTACATGCGGGAGCTGATAGCCGAACAAGACCTCCATGCCAAAGACCTCACCGAACAGCGCGCCGAAGACAATCGTGCCTATGCTCGCCGCAATCATGACATTCAGCAGGTCCCTCAGCGAAGGGATGTATTTTTTCAGTATGAGGAAAAGGATCATTGTCGTGACACCGTAGCCCATGTCACCGAGCATGAAGCCGAAGAAGAACGGGAAGGTCAGGAACATTATTGATGTCGGGTCGAGCTCTTTGTAGGAAGGTAAGGTGTAGAGCCGCATGAAGAACTCGAACGGCCTGCTCGCATCAGGGTTGTCGAGCCTTATGGGGACATTGTCCTTGCTGCCGGGCTCTTTGAACTCCATGAGGATGTTGCCGTCAGTGATCTTCTCAAGTGTCTTCTTGGCATCTTCCACTGCTGACACAGGTATGTAGCCGGTTATCCTGATAGCCTTGTCAGTCGTGGCGAACCTCAAGGGCGCCTGGGCCTTGTCCAGCTCCTGCTTGATATAGAACTCCGAGCGCTTCAGGAAGCGCCTTACCTTCTTGGCGACGTCCACTCTCTTCAGCTCCAGCTCTGCCAGCTGCTTCCTGTTAGCTTCAAGGTCAGATTTTATCCGGTCATGGCCTGGCAGGCCCTCCTGGATGTCCATCTCGACCGCGTTGTATCTGGTCATGAGTGCCCGGATCTGCTCGGCCTTATCAGCTTCAAAGAAAAGGGCTATAGAGTGGGAATCTCTGTGTGGGGTCGAGGCCAATTCATAATTCTCTGATATCTTTTCGATGTCTGCCCTTTCAGGCAGGCTCTTGGCCTTGGCGATGAAGGATGCTACCTTTGTCAGGCCGGTGAAGGACTCTGGTCGTAGCCCCAGCGAGTCGAGGAAGCTGCGCTGCTGCTCCTGGTCATCAAGCAGCTTCTTGGTCTCCTTGAGGGCCTTCTCCTCGTCCTGCAGGTGGGAGACCTTGTGGAATAGCTTCTCGATCTTGTCCTTGGTATACTGGAAGTCGAAGTCATTGGATCCCATCATGGCCTTCTTCAGGTCCATATTGAGGAAATTGGCTATAGAACTGATCTTTATCAACAGGTCCGAAAGCATCGGGGCATCAGCCAAGGGCTCTCCGATATCCGCCTGCTCGTCCTTCCTGTGGTCAAGGATGTGTAGCGCTCCAAGGTCATGGAGGGACCTTATGACTGCATCTAACCTTGCCTTGCCGCAGTAGGCGGTCATCCTCTGGAAACGTTCTGATCTAAGCATTGCCCACACGCTTCTCGAAAAGCTCGATTATCTTGGCAGCAGCCTTGTCCTTGTTCTTGGCTGCCTTGTCGTTCAAGGTCTTGAGGTCCTTCTGGCCCTGGACCAGGATCTTCTTCTTCTCCTTGTCCACTGTCTTCATGTAGTCTGACAGCGCCCTCTTCCTGTCGTCCTCTATACCCTTCTTGGCCTTGTCCACGAGCTTCTGCCTGACATCCTGGCCTTTCAGGATTATCTGTTCAGCCTTCTTGTCAGCGTTCTCGAGAATTCTTTCCGCTTCCTTCTCCGCCTCTTTTAGGTCCTCAAGTGTCTGGTCGAGCTTTGCCATATGATTTTTAGGGGTTCGTATCTTGTATTTATAAGTTTTCCTTTCTCATGGCTTTAAAAGGCGCGTTTTTCACCTATCAAAAAGCGAAAGCTTTAAATATGGGTAATATATCACCATTCTGGGGTGGTTAAAATAACGAACCATAATTTCAAGGACAACATGAAAGCATCATTCCAGAACGTACGCGGTGACATCCTTCGCATTGATAATTTCGTCAGGCAGATGAGCGAGAACCTGACATCATTGAGCCAGGGACAGGCCAGGATCCTGGACAACATCTCTGAGCTGGCTGCGTTCCAGGTGGAGCTCGCTACCCGCATCGAGAGGCTTGAGAAAGGGAGTGCGCGACCTGTTCGCAGGACAGCGAGAAAGACAGTCAAGCGGACAATAAAGCGAAGCTCGCGCAAACAGGCGAAGTTCGTCGTGTCCAAGAGCACCAACAAGCTGCATGTGAGCACATGCCCGTTCGCCAAGAGAGTGAAACCCAAGAACAAGGCCATGTTCTCTTCGAAGAAGAAGGCCCTGAACGAAGGCTACAAGCCGTGCGACTGCATGAAGAAATATTGATCATTCCTGATAACTTGGAGTAACATATACTTCAATTTCATGACCTGGGAAATTATAATTTGATAATGTGAGGGCGAATCCTTTCCTTGCGACTGGTACTATTGCCCGATGGATTTCCATTGTATCAACTGGCCATACATCAGATTCCACCGTTTCCTTGTACATCATTTCTATCAATTCATCTACTGATTTACAATCATCATTATATTCTGGCGGGAAAAATATGGAAGGTGATGTAAATTTTTCCACAAAGACATATTTTGTTCCCAAAGCCTTTCTCACTTTTTTATCTAGCTGAGAATTATCGTTGTGTAGATTGCTAATCCGAGTAACAAATTCAGTTTTTACTGGCACAAATGCGCCGCGAATACATAACCACATTTCTTTAAGACCTGACATACCATCATCAATAACTCCAAGATATATAAATGTTACTATTTTTAAGTAATTAATATTGTGTTGCTGTTGTACATCTTCGACAATCCAATAACCTTTTATATCTCTTCTTTCTTAATTCTTGCATGCCAGTCACAGCCATTATCGGCGCCCAGTGGGGAGACGAGGGCAAGGGCAAGATCGTAGATTTTCTTTCAGAGAAGGCTGACGTCGTGGTCCGGGCCGCTGGCGGCGCGAATGCTGGCCACACCATAATCATCGGGAAAGACAAGACAGTCTTCCATCTCATACCTTCAGGCATCATGCGTGAGGGCACGCTGAACGTGATGGGCAACGGGATGGTGATAGATCCGATAGTTCTCATTGAAGAATTGGATAAGCTGGAGAAGAAGGGGATCACTGTAGGTCCGGAGAGGCTTGCCATCAGCAGGCGGGCGCATGTCATAATGGACTATCACAAGGCGCTGGACAAGGCCGACATGATAAAGGATTATGAGAGACGGGTCGAACACCTAAGCGAGAAAGGCGTGGAGATAGGCACCACAGGAAGAGGGATAGGGCCGTGCTATGCTGACAAGGCTTCGCGCACCGGCATCAGGATGGCTGATTTTATAGATAATACTGCTCGGTTAGAGCTGCTGAAGAAGAATCTCGCTGTGAAGAACGTCCTGCTCAAGCACTTCGGCCAGGAGGAGATGACAGCTGAGGAGCTCGACGAGAGATGCCGTGGGAGGGCTGAACGGTTGAAGCCATTCGTCGTGGATACTGGTGTGCTTCTGGAGCAGCAGAAGGGCAAGAATATACTCATCGAGGGCGCGCAGGGCACGATGCTTGATATTGATCATGGAACGTATCCATATGTGACCTCATCAAACCCGACTGTAGGCGGAGACATGATTGGTGTAGGTATAAGCAGGATTGACAAGGTCGTGGGGATATTCAAGGCGTATACGACCCGAGTGGGCGGAGGGCCATTGCCTACAGAGCTGCACGGCGACGAAGGCGAGAAGCTGAGGCAGCCTGGAGGAGAATATGGTGCCACTACCGGCCGTCCTCGACGCTGTGGGTGGTTCGATGGAGTCGTCGCTCGGCATACTATGCGCGTCAACGGCTATACTGAAGTCATGGTCACCAAGCTGGACGTCTTGGACGGCTTCGAGACAATAAAGGTCTGCACAGCATATGAGCTTGATGGCGAGAGGATTGAGCATTTCCCCTCGCGGGCAGAGGACGCCATGAAGTGCAAGCCTGTCTATGAAGAGCTGCCTGGCTGGAAGCAGGACATCACCGGGGTTCGGAAGCTGAAACACCTGCCAAAAGCAGCCAGGAATTACATCTCATATCTAGAGAAGCTCATCGGCGCGAAGATATCCCTCATCTCTGTCGGCCCCAGCAGGGAGCAGACGATAGAGAAATAGTGGGTTGGTGTTGCTGGGGTTAGGTGTGTCCGAGGATCAGGAGGGACTCGATAATTGCTTATTTATTGCTATACACCTTCCGAGCTTTCCCTTTCTAGAATTACGATCTTTGGCCTTGTATGGTCAAGCTGAACAGGATTGAGTGTATGGATTGCATGGTAGAGCCCTCCAAGGCAAAGAAAGGCTCAGAAACGCCGAGAATCAAGCCCTACACCCCACACAAAAGCCCCTGGCCATTCTTAACAAACTCAGAAATCGCATCTGTGTAAGATGAATTTGTGATTAATTCATTCTTTGCCATATACACTAGAGCAATTGCAGGAGACCGAGATTGCCCTAAATTACAATGAATTAGTATGTTCTTTGTTGAGATGTTTTTCTCGATAAATTCTATTGCTTTGAGAAATATTGGGTCTGCAAATTTTGACAGTATTCTATCCATGTCAACAATATTTAGATATAAGTGATTTTCTTCTTCATATATTAAATAATTAGGATGAGTTGGAGGAAGATTTCTGTTGTAATGAAGTTTTCTTTGGTGGCAAGGAGTTTTACAAGCATGAACAACAGCATAATCCTCTTTTTCATCGTAAAAACAATCAGATGTTGTTCCTACAGACAGGTTTTTACAGACTTGAATCATTTAGTTTCTTTCTCTTCTTTTCTGGTAATTCCTTATAGTTTTCCTTTGTTGCTATGGGTTTTCCAATCCGTTTTTCGGCATCTTTGCGTGCTTTACCTGCAACGTTTCCGCCTTGCTTTGCTGCGTCCTCACACTCTTCAAAGCCTTGAGCATCTTTATTCCGAGTAATCTCAGTTGACACTCTTTCTCCTAACATGGAGAATATGAGTTCTAAATCGTTCATGTGGTCTCTTAGGTTTTCTTTTTTTAACCCTTTAAACTCTTTGTATTCGCTAGGGGTCATGCCAAAGATCTCTTTTGAAATCTCGGCTGTGAGGATTGCGTATTCTTTTTCTCCTTTGACATCTCTCTTCTTCCACTCATCTGTGAGTTCGTCACGTACAGCAATCCCCCTTACTCTTTTTTCAATCCAGTCATCAGAATAGCCTTTTGCCTTGTAGAGTTCTTTCATCCTTTTTTGCGCTAATTCGGGATTCTGAATCTCCTCGACTCGTTCATAGCCTACTTTTGCCAGCCACTGCTTGAACGGCTCTGCCTTTTTAGAAGGGATTGACTGTATTACTCTGAAAGCTCCTTTAACATTGACACAGTTAGTTTTTCTCTTTTTTCCATCAGGAGCCATTAATTCAAGGGGGGTACAAATTGTACCCCAGTTCTCATTAAGCGGTTCATCTCTTGCTCGTATCTTCTTAATATACTGTTTGGGATTCGAACTATCAGTCAATGCGAACACAATATCTACTATTGAGAACCACCACTCTTGATTATGCCAAGTTCGTCTTATCTTCTTGCTTTGAAAAACGACCTGGGTGTTCTCGGACAGTTCCTTTGGTTGTTCGGGTTTCATTGTTTATTGATTCCTTGTTTTGTTTCTTTAAACAATCTAAGATAAAATAACACAAAAAACTGAAGTATAATCCCTAATTTAAATATCATATCAAAAGCATCTTTCTTTTTCAGGGATTTTGAACCATACTTAATATTTTCATCTTCAATTAAATAGTCAGCATGCAAAATTTTATTTCTTAATTCTACATCAAAAATGTTGCTAATTTTATTATTTGTTTTCTTTTGTTTTTCATATTTTTCTATTATTGATTTAAAGTCCCCTAATTGTAAATATTTTTTTCTTAATTCACAAACATCAGTTTTGTCTTGTTTCCAGATATTCAATAATAATTCTTCCTGAACTACATTCTTAAATATCTCTTGAAGAGAACAATAATAAAATAATAAAACTTCAAATTTATCTGAATCATGTAATTGTTGATTTATAAAAATTCTGTTGATTGTTTTGGAATATTCTAACGCATTTTTATGCAACTGCTTGCGTTCTGTGATCTGGACCACAAGAATTTCTTGCTGTTGTTTCAACCAAATTAGAAAATCAAGAAAACCTATGAAGACTTCTTCAACATCACTTAATCTTTGTTTATCTTCAAAAAAACTCTTCAAAGCGTTATCATAGTCACTATCAAACTCTGATCCTATGTTCAAAGAGGAAATTCCTTTACTTCCAATATATAAATCAATATAATTTCCTATTGTAAGATCATCAATATCTCTACTGAATCTATCAAAAAATATCTTATTTTCTTTAACAAACCTTTTTGCTTCTTCTTTGAGGTTGTCAAAGTCACTCATTTCAAACTCGCCTCAACAATTTGAATCTCATTTTTAGTTAGATTATAAATCTTGTAGACTTCTTGATCAATTTTGCTATCGAGTTTTTCAACTTCTTTTTCTAGACTATCCTTCTCATCAGTTGTTTTATTTTCCAGATTTTCTAGTTCTGTATTGAGGGTTAATATTTTACTTACTAACTGCGCAATCTTTAATTGTTTATCAGAACTAACTACTTTTATAGGCAAGTTAATTAAAAATTGGCGTTTATACCTTTGGTAGTTGCTTCCAACATGGACAGTACCAAATATTTTCCGAAAATAAAACTCAATCAGGTTTGAATTGAGAATACCTAACACGTACTTCAAGTTAAACTTGTTTTTACATTTCTCTTTTAGAAACAAAACATAGATCGTGTCCATACAGTAGTTCTTTTTATCATCATATGTTGCAGGTAATCTTTTGCCTATATCCCTAATGAGGAGTTTTTCTTTTTGGGTGAAAATTCTTTCATCTCTTAATGAGCAGTATTCCCCTTTGCTTTTTTCTGCTAGTTTCGGATCATATCTTACATACAAATCTTCCCAGTTAAAATGATATCTTCCAACATTTTTACCGATAAGTAATCGTTTACAGGTATTATTAATCTTTGAGTCTACAATAAGCTTTTGTCTAATATTTCCGTTGTGAATGCCTGCTTTAATCTCACAAATATCTTGTAAATCTTTAGTTGCTAACTTAATCTTTGAAACTACCTCATCACTCTTAACATCTGACACGAGAGTGAAAATCTTCTTTTTGTTTTGACCATACTTGCTTTGATTTATTTTTACAACTTTTTTTCTCAAGTCTTGTAAGTCTCTTTTTGAATTAATACCTGTTGCGATTTGTATCTTATGGCGAGAAACATTTTTAGCTATTGTTTTCTGGAAGATTAATATACATGGGTACGTTGCTACGTTCTCGAAAACAGGAAGTTGAGAAACATCAATTATCTGAAGTATCTTACCATGTTCTAGTAAGAATTCCCTGAGTTTAAATCCATAGTCTGCAGCCATAAATTTTGAAGGCACAATAAACCCCAGAAGCCCTTCTTCGTTTAGCAACCTAATTGCTTTTTCAATAAACACCAAATATATATCAAATTTTCCTTTTGCCGAAATGAATGTTGTCATGAAATGTACTTTTTCATTCTTCGGCAAGGTATCATTCCTAACATATGGCGGATTCCCTATAACCACATCAAATCCACCATCACCCATAATCTCTTTAAATTCTTCTTCCCATTTGAATGCTCGTTTTCCTGCTATTTCTGAGTTATTGATTAAGGAGTTCCCTACTTTGATATTCTCTTGTAATGTTGGTAGTCTATGTTTTTTCTCAGCGGCTTTCAATAAGAGGTTGAGTTGTGCTATCTCTACTGCTTTTGGGTCTAAATCTACTCCAAATATGTTGTTTTTGAGAATCTCTACTTTTCGACCATATGTTGCTGATGCTCCTGTTAAATCCAGCTTTGTTTGATCTATGTCTCCATTTTTTTGTTTGTCAAGCGTAATGAGATAATCAAAAGCTTTCATCAAGAAGCTTCCAGAACCGCAAGCAGGATCAAGAACTTTAATCTTCTTCAAGTCAAATTTCTTATTTTTTACCAGTTCACCAACCGTATTTTTTACTATGTAATCAACAACATATGTGGGTGTGTAGTAGATTCCTTGTTCTTTCCTATGGGCTTTTCCATTAGTTAGTTTTGCTCTTTTCTCTGTTTTTTTTAGAATGTGTCCTAAGTACTGTTCATACATGTTGCCGAGAACATCTGCATCAATCGCTCCAAAATCGTAATGGACTGTGTTATCTGCTGTTGTAAAGAGTCCTCGAAGGATTATCTCAAGGATATCATCATCGACTATCAGTTCTTCACATAAGTGAGGTCTGAATAGTTTACTGTTATAGACATCATCAATTTCTCTGAACAGGTTATTGAGTTTTTTAAATACTTTTTTATGTTGATTTTCTCGAATTAATGCTTGTAAAACAGGAGCTTCAAGTTGTTTGTCTTCAAGTGTTCTGATAAAGAGTAATCTGTCTAAAATTCTTTGGACTGCTTCGTCTAGCTCGTCGCCCGTTAAATCTTTCTTATCGTTATTCTTCATTATGTTCTTTGTGAGTAATTCTCTGAACTTTGTGAGGTCGCTTAATAGCTGTTTATCAACGGGTATCTTTTTTACCTTCTTGCCCCACTTTTCAGCTTTGGTGTCAATTACTCCATTTTCGAGGCTCTCTCTTGATAAGAGAAGTAGTTGATCAAATTGGTCTAGGAATTGAGTGTGATTGAGAGAGAAAAACATGTTTTGCAGTGGATTTATCGACTTCCGTTCTGCATTAAAAACTTTGACGCATTCAAAATCTGTTAGTATTGCCCAAGTTGCACCTTTGTGCCACGCATAATTTATGGACTGTTCTGCATATTCAGTTTTATCCAAATCAGCTTTCAACGGCTTCGCTTCAAGAAAGAGTTTAGGAATACCATCAATTCTGAAAGCATAATCTACCCTTCCCCTCGATATTTTTTGTTCAGCACCAACTTCATCCCCATCTTCAACATTCCATCCCAGGGCTCTAAATAAAGGAAGAATGAAGTCTTTCTTAGTCATCTCCTCATTATAGAGTTTGACCTTTCCTGATTCAACAAGATTATTATATTTCTCAACAAGCTTCTTGACTTCTTCTTTTGCTTTCTCTTTGTCAAAAACCATTTTTTCTCCTTTATCTGTTCTTTGAGGCCATACTGACCCACTGTGAGATATATATACCAATATTTATAAATATTGTGTGTGGTTGTCCAGTGGCCAGTGTTTTCCTACATAAATACGACCTTCACATCCTTTCTATTAGTTTCTAAAGCTATTCCTTCAGTATGAAGCAGTGCCGTATTTAGAAGAAGAGTAATGGGGCAGATTCCCCCGAATCTCCACGGCCTGGTTCTAGCTCATGCACAGACACTCACGGCAGAGCATCGATCTCTGCTTGTATCGCGGTGGCAACAGCGATCTGCTGGTCCAATTGCTGTCCTGTGGCGTCCAGGATCTCCCCCAGGTAATTATTATAATCGCACCAGAAAGCGATGAAATCTTCGATCGGCGGCTTGGCATCCGCTGGAGCCTGATTCAGCTTATACATCTTCTCGACAACCTTATCAGTCCAGTCCCCGAAGTAGCCGGCAGCATCTGAAGTGAATTTTGTCGTGAAGTCATAGCTCGGTTTCGTCACCGTGCTGAATTTCCCGCCGACATACTTGATGGATGTCGTTGATGAGACAATGCTCGAACCGCTTTTCATGAAGCTCACTCCGCTTGAAGCTATCGACCCTAATTTCACAGCATTCTCGATTATGAACTTATTTGTCACATCCGACAGTCCATCAAGACATTTGTGATTCGCCTCTAATTTCAATGTGGTTACCTCCTGCCTGTAAGCCAAGAGGCTCTTGACATTATCAGATATCTCCTTTTTCATGGCCTCAAGCTCTGTCTTTGTGGCGTCGATCTCTGCCTGGTCCCTCACACATGCTCCATCCGAACAGGTCTTCGGGAATTCAGCCCCATTGAAATTGTCAACCTCATCCCTGCAAGGATAGTCGAAAGTCTTCGAGCAGATCCCTGTGTTAGGATCACATCCCTGCTTCCATCTTACGTCACCCTCACATATATCATCACAATCACTGTCATATTTGCATCCTTCAGACTCTTCAGTAGCCTCAATAGTATCATGACATTGCTGTCTTTTTGTCTCGTCCTCTATGGATCCGCAGAACTGGCTGTTCGTATTGGTCAATGCGATCCCATAATGGCATTCGTCCCTGTTTTTCTTCGAATTCAGGTCAGCGCATAGCTCTACGTTGCTATCTGCAACTGCAAAGTGCATATAGCATTCATCGCTCTCGTCATCGCTTGTAACCAGGCTACAAGAATCAAAGTCACCAGCGCCTATCGAATAGTCCTTATTGCATATATTAGCCTCACCGGCCTTAAGATTTGCACATATGTTCGGATCCTCCTTATTGACGGCTATATCGGTGAAGCAGCTGCGCTTATCATTTTTTGAGCCTATCTCATCGCATAGGTCCTCCCTGCCTAGATCGACTGCGACGTCTTCATAGCAATCATCACGGTAACTGCCTGATGCGGCCGCACAAGCGGTCGGATCATCCTGCTTCCTACCGACATAAGAATAGCATTTTTCTATACGTTTCTTATCTTTGCTGGTGTCAAGGTCCGCGCAATCGGTGTAAGAGCCCGATTTACCAATTTCTTGGGTCTCTTCATCAACGAATAACAGGTCACAACCGGAAAGAAGAAGCAATGATACGGATAGTCCTAAGATGAATGTTTTGTTCATGATCATCCCCCTATACCCTACCCTGTCAATTCATATATAAATATATCGAAAAAATAGATACGCCGGGACACATCCTCTTTTTGTAACCTTGGGGGAGAAGAATTGACCGTTTTGAATGGCGAGAACATAATAATTCAGGAGTTTGCGAAGGAGAGATTCTGGAAACCAAAACAATAATTATTTATATTATGAGTACTTCTCCTATTCCTATGAAAGCTTATTTGGGGGAGCCATCCGGATCTCTTATTTTTGGTCCCGAAAGGCTTTTGGCGAATGAGGATTTAGATAGGGCTATTTCTTGTTATCAAGTGGATCCGAGTACTACTGATCTAAAGTTGGGCCACATGAAGGATCCGGGATCGTCAGGGCACCCTAAGATATTTGAATTGCGGGTCTTGCATGAGGGAAATGGTGAATTGGGCACGTATTTTAAGTTTGGTGATCCTAGCAGAGCACCAGAGGAAAAGGAGATGTCTCCTGGACGTTTTGACGAATTATATGAAACTGCAAGATATTGCCAGTTTAATCATTTATTGGAACACTTGCTCCTTAGATTAAAAGATTTTGATAGAATTGATCCCTCAGACTTGGTTGTAAACGTTTGTGGTGTAAGTCACTGTTATGATTTCTTCAAATCACTTGAGAGTCTAAAGAAGTTGGATGACATAAACCTGGAATGGCTAAGAAAAGACCTTTTAAGGAAAGCTCAAGCTTTCAAAGATTATTTCCCAGAATATCTCGAATCTTTAGAAGCAAGAATGACCACGGAAAGCGTCTCTGGCTAATCCCCGATGCCTGAATAACACCATATTCAATCTAATGATAGCCCCGTCAGGGCTAGGCATGTTCTTGTTAAAAAGAGGGGCTTTCGGACCATCCTAGCGGAATAATCTTAAAATTAAGGTTTCCAGAAGTTGTCTTTCGCGAATTTCTTTAATATGCTGATTCTTTCCTCTTTGGGCTTATCGATATTCTCCTTCAATAACTCAAGAATTTGCAGGAGTGGTTTTCTCCAATCCTTTTCTAGCTGAGTACGGGTCCATGAAACCAGGAATTCCTCGTAATCAGAAAGATCAGCCTTTTCCAATTCATGTATCATTTCGAGAATAGCAGTATCTCTCTTTTCAAATAGCAAATATTTCTCCTTTTCTTTTTCGTTGATCATGAACACCAAACCTTTACTAAGGATTGTATTTATCAGAATATATGTTTTTCCATTATTTAATAAAACTAGCCCCGCCAGGACCATTACCTCATGATTGACGTGGATTTCGACCTATATAGGTTCCTGAAAGGATAATTGATTTTCTCCAGAGCCAAAACAACCACAATAAATAAATATCATCTCGTCTTTTGATGAGTAAAAGGGGTGCAGTGAACTAAAACAGTGTTATAGATGCAGCAAAAAGGGATATTAGCAGTAGACGACTCGAACACCCATGACGTGCCCTGTGTGTATGCTGCAGTTTATTCTACCCTGCCTGGGGACAGGCCTGGGAACACCACTGGAAGCTACGGCAAGTGCAGAGCAGAGAAGATCGATATCAGGGATGCCCTGGGTGAGAGGGACTTCAGATATATCATCATCCCAGAGGACCAGAAGCATCACTTCGAACTGGAAGGCCTGTGGGTCATGGTCCTGACCGATTTCATCAGGAACATCAGCGGGATAGAGCAGGTCCTTGTCGACGGCCAGCATAAGAGCTCGCTAGCGACCAAGGTCAAAGAAGCGATATGGCCTCGTTCCTGTCCTGAGATCACATTTTATGAGCACGGTGATGAGCAATCACCGATACTGAATGTGGCCGACATGCTGGCCTATTATTTCTACAGGAACCATGCACGCTTTGGCGGACCGAACAAGTCGGCCGCAGGATTCTCTGGCAAGGAACTGCAGATAGATTTCGATGATTACGTCCTACTCAAGGCAAGGAAAAGCAAGAACAGGCCCCAGCCCCAGATGAGAAGGAACAACTGCAGAAGAGGGAATGTTAGGGATTACTAGATTTATCTACCGATCGAGACCGAGCGGCCCCCACTGAATCCGCCTCCGATAGGAGTGGACGATCTCGGGAAGCCCCAGCTGCTGCCGTCTGAACTGGAAGTCCTCGTGCGAGAGGAAGAAAGTATGCTGCCATAATCATTTGATCCACGATTCCGTGAATGGGAATAACTGTCGCTCTTATAAGTGACGACTTCCTTGAAATGCTGATTGTCGCTTATCTCAGAATTCACTCTGCTTGGCATCATCGTGCCTGCAAGATAAGCCAAGAACAGTGAGTTGACGTCGAAATCGTGGGCGAAATATGAATTGCTCGCGCTGTAACTGGAGCTCTCGAAATCGGACAGGATCTTGTTCATCCCTTTGAGGTGTCTCTGGGCAGCATCTCTTGCCTCCTGGGTGCTGGAACTACTGGTTTTCTGGTCTTCTATCTTTGTCTCGAGCCTCTTAATCATAGCGACGAGCTCGTCATCGCGCTCTGACGGAGTGCCTTCAGCTAGCTTCTGGCGGATCGTATCACCGATGTGCTCGAGCCAATATCTTTCTTTCTCCTTTATCCTTGTCTGGTAATCTCCCTTCTCCTGCTCGAGCATCGTCCTCTTTTCTGCGTAATCGTCGTACTCTTCCTGTTTCTTGCCTATCCGTCTGATAATCCGGTCCCTCTCTTCTGCCAGCCTGACACCTTCAGCTGTCTTCGCTGTCAAGCCGACCTTGTCAGAGATAGCTTTTTCGTACTCTTTCATCTTATCAGTTTTCTCGTCAAGGTCTGCATGTTGTTTCTCAACTTCTTCTCTTATCAGGTCAGGCATGAGACTTAGATAGTCAAATATTTTCTTTGACTCTTTGAATCCCTCAGGTATCTTACCTTCAACCCACTTGTCGCCGTTCCTTTGGATCCTGTTGGGATAATATCCTTTCTCTTGGAAGCCGATATTTACCAGATATTGGAATATTGTCTCATTATAGCCTGGCAGATGCTTTTTTGCCAGGTTCGAGAGCTCATCCACGGATAATTTATGCATCGCCAGCCTCGCATTTGCCTGTGCTACAGTGGTCTCTAAGGCATTGAAATCCGGGTTCTGGTCAAGCTCCTCGTCCATCTTCTGCTTCAATTCAACCCGCTCATCCGCGATGCCATCCAGCCTCGTGTCAATGTCTTCTAGCTCTAAGGAGAGCTCATCCATCCTATCCTGCCTTGTCTCCATAAGGTCCTCAAGCACCTTCCTCCTCTCCTGCCTTTCTGTGAATATGCCCTGGACATCCTCCCGCAGGCTTGTGAGGGCTGCCGGCACTGGCACGTCACCCTTCAACATTGGATAATATATCGCTGAGAGTTCAGCGTAAGCCTGCTCCCTTTCTTGTTTCAGCGAGGCTATGAACAGTTCGATAGAGTACACATCATCAGACAGAGACTTGCAGGTTCTTCCTTGCTCAGCTATCTGTGCTTCGATGTTTCTCTTCACTTTCTTGCCTGTGATCGAATATCTTGCCATTTTCAATATGGGAATATCGCTTTTATTGTAACGGGCTTGCCGTCCCTGCCATTGAATACTGTCCTTTCCTCGAGCTCTCCCCTCTTCTTGACGATGAATATGTTGTTGTCTATCTTGTCATCCTGAGCCCAGTCCTCCTTGACGAAACGATAGTCGTCGATCTCATCAACCTGATATCCTAACTTTGTTACGGTTACTTGCTGATGAGATTCCGGATGCTTCACTGTCCTACGCAACACATTATTATCAGCGTCCCTGAACACGACCAGGTAATAGAATGCGACATTATTTATGTTTATGTTGGTGTCCTCCAATTGGATTTTTTGGTCTTGCAATCCCTGGATGTCTGACTCTGTCAGTTTACGACGCTCATCCTCGGGAATCCTCCTGTCAATATCTTCGATGAATCCGGTATAGACCTCATTCAGCTTGTCGTCCAGGGCTTTTAGGCCTGAAAGGGTCGATGTATAACCCTCTACGTCGGCGGCATCCCAATATCTTTCGCTCTGGCGTTTCAGCTCCTCAGCCTGGTCCTTGGCTTCCTGGACAGTGTCGATTGTCATGGCGGCGTTATACAGCCTGCCGACAGCTTCGGAGTAATCCGAGAATGTCGCGGCCGTCTGCCTCATGTTGATCAGCTGGTCGTGGTTTATATTGGCTTCAGCCACGTTCCGGCTGCCGATATAATTCATCGCAATATCATAAGCCTTCTGAGCATCCTGCTTTATCCTGTCCGGAGCGTGATATGACTTGATTTCATTAAGCAGCGGTTCCAATCCGTTTTGAATAGCTGCTAGGCTCTCCTGATTTGTAAGAAATATTCTTGCATCGCTCAGGACTGTCTTTGCCGTGGTCAGATGCGTCATTGCCTCTGTCAATCCTCTGTCGGCCTTCTCATAATTATCACGGTTGATGTCGTCTTCTGGAGTCTTGTCATCGCAGTATTTTTCAAAGAATGGATCGGTGAAGCCGAGATTATCCCTTGCAGTATCTATCAGATTCATCATGATATCATGCTCAGCAGTCGGCAGATCATCCGCCAATGGATTCCCCTCGAGCTCTGCAGCGAGCTCATAGGCTGACTGCTTTGCCCTGAAGGCTGCCAAGACGGCATCCTCGACACCCTTCTCCATTTTGCTGTCACGGATGATGGGGAGTGTAATGATTCCAGCCAAGCCAACTGCTGCTATAGTTGAGCATCCTATCGCCAAGCCGCCATATTCTCTCTTCAGCCTTTCCCTCTCACAGTAGATCTTAGCCATCTTATACCCGAAATCGTCTTTCGGAGGCTTGTATGCCAATAGATCATCGTAGTATATCTTGATCGCAGTGTCAACATCTGCTGGGTCAAGTTCCATTCCAGCCTCGGCGTAGGCCCTTATCACACGCTGTTTTGCGTCTTCCTTCTTCTGCTCGAAGTCAAGCTCTTCCATGACCTCTTCCTTCTGTCGTGTTAGGGCTGCTGAAATATTCCCAACTATCGTGCGCTTCTGGAGGCCTAGTTCCTCGCTCAATAGGCTGGAAACGAGATTATCTGCCATATTATCCAGGAAATGCCCTTGTGTAAATAAAGATTTCGGTTTGTCAGCCCTGTTGAATGGTAACAAAACAAAAGATTTATATATGATACTTGATTCCCCAATCCCAAGATGGGGGACTTGATACCAGTTTCATTGGGGAAGATCGTAGAAAGGACAGCTCAATTTCTTGCAGATCATGGAGTGACCCATACCGATGAAGAGAACCCTCTTGTCGGCATACTTGACGACCTGGAGCCAATCGATCCTGAAGAGATCGGCCAGATCGCAATGGTCGTCCAGTACATGAGCGAACACAACGCGTTCGTAAGGGAGCAGATCAAGGCCATGCCCTATGATGACAGGCACAACAGGATCGAAGACAATTTCAAGTCTATAATCGACGACCTGAAGATAGTCGAGGGCCAGTATGCGGATGATAACAGGATCTCAACCTTTGAAAGATGGCATAACAGAATCAGGCACGCCATTAAGGGCACCACCCATGAGCGTTTCGAGGATATACGGAATCTTTATCTTGAGATCGCTGCTGATACGAGAGAGAGGCTTCAACATCAAGCAGTTGTATTGGGCAACTATTCACAGTACCGAAAAGCGCTCAAGATGGCTGAAGGCAAGGCCCATGGGGTCAAAAAGACCCAAAAAGGGAATTATGACGCGGCCGTCAATGCAATGGGGCTAGCTGCACAGACCTTAGCTGATTATAAAGGAGACGATGGTGAAGAGCGCTCAAGGCTCGAAGGCATCAGGGATGATGCAATCACTAAAAAAAATGAAGAAGTATTAAGATATGATAGGATTAAGAGGATCGCAGAGTTCATGACTGTGGGCTATAACCTTGGAGACATGCTGATGGTGAAGCTGACAGAGAAGAAGGCGCTTGAACAGCTGAATTATGATTCGAGCGTGACCCTATTCCAGACCCATGAAGGTGTCTTCACCGCATTAGACCTTCTCCTAACTGTTGATCAAGGCATGAGGGAACAGCTCGGCGGCAAAGAGGAGCTTATTAAAGGTACTGAATCAGCAATCGACTACGTCATGAACCAGAGCTTCGACCTCGACGTTGCAGTGGCCACCGCCGGTTATGGTGATGGCATGGACAGGAAGGTTGCGGAAAAGCTCAAGCAGCACCTCGTCGAGTATCTGACCAAGATGGAGCAAGTGAAAGAGGACAACAGGAAGATTTCCACAGAGACAGCAGAGACCTATGACCGGGTATGGAGCCAGCAGGG
This sequence comes from Nanobdellota archaeon, assembly GCA_018816705.1. Lineage (GTDB taxonomy): Archaea > Nanobdellota > Nanobdellia > Woesearchaeales > JAHIVG01 > JAHIVG01. The sequence continues at coordinate 1,329 of JAHIVG010000018.1, read as the reverse complement.
TGTCAATCAGATCATCCAGATCAGGGCAGGACTACCGCCTGGAACCCTTGACCAGAAGACTTCTGAATAAAAACACATATAAAGGATTTACTTGGCTGTATCATCATGGCATTCGACAAATCATTGGACAAGGAACTATTCTCAGAGCAGGTAGCATTCGAGACCACACGCATCACTGTAGCCGTCTTCTCTTACAATGACGGCACGCCAAAGCTGCAGCTGTCCAGGGAGAACCTGGACCCGAACAGCGGAGAATGGCGTTTCTCGAAGGTAGGCAGGATGGACCAGGAAGAAGTTGTGGCCATATTGCCCCTGATGGAGAAAGCTAAAGAGAAGCTCTAGGCCCGTGCAGCCAGACATGGTAGGATTCTGCAACCAAGCCTTTCCTATGGTCGTTGTATGTGGATTGTGAGACATGCCGCTTGTAATTTATCTCCTCCCCGAAGTGTTCCATCACGATCGGGTCTGAGCCGAGCTCATCGATGATGCTGCGCCAGTTCTCGTATGGCATGATGTGAGGTATGTATCTCCTCTTGTTATGCCTGCTGAAGGCCTGCCTCATCTCAGGATCGACCTTGTCATAGTGGTATCCTTCAGGGGATGATGTGCCGACGAACTTGGTAGAGAGGTATCCCAGGTCCTCCTTCCGCTGGTCCTTGGCTTTCAACCTGCCGTTCTCATGCCTGCCGATCCTGCGCTTGACATCATGAGGGTCGAAGAACGGGATGGCACCGGTCATGTAATGGAGCACGATCAGCTTGTCGATTAGGATATTATGGAAATAGTTGGTCTTGGAGAAGCCGTTGCCGCCCGTGCCCTTGCGCTTCATCTCCAGGTCGTAGTTGTCGTGGAAATCGAGCTGCCTCTGGAGGAACTCGAGGCCTTCGTCCCTCTGTCCGGCTGAAAGCCTTAAGTCATGCGTGTCTTCCAGGTAGGCCTCGAAATCGTCGAGGATGCTCTCCAGCTTCGGGTCTGCCCGGGTCAATAATTGGGTCATATACGTGTAGGCGAAAGAGGTGGTATAAAAAGCTTTCTATAAATTCACTATTGGCGAATGGTGAAAATAAGTCAAACATATCATCAAACACTCAATCAGAAAGGTGGTAATCCCAAATTGATGGGTGACCACTCCAGGATGGCGATAATTTAAATATAATCAAGGCTTCCCCCTGGCTGTGGGGAAACAAGACACATTGGACAAGAGGATAACAGATAGCTTCATTCCTATCCTAAGGGAAGGGTGGCCCGCAGGCCTGGCGGGAGGAGGCATCGCTGCCTTGAGGCTGGAGGCTAAGCGCAAATCCCAGCACTTCCCGTTCTTCTTGGAGG
>JAHIVG010000017.1 GCA_018816705.1 Nanobdellota archaeon | reverse complement strand
CTTATATCTAAACCTAGGTCATATAAAAAGATATTTAAACCCTCATTCACTACCTCTACTTATGAATGGCAAACTGATGATGATTTGTATCATATGTTTAATTAGTATGCAAATCTCAAATGCGAGTAGAGGCTGCCATGTATCAGGGGATGTGTTGGATGCTATAGATGGAACACCCGCAGCTCGTCGATGGATTTTAGTGTATGTCCCAGATGACGAATCTAAAAATACCACATGTTATAATACTAATGATCCAGATCCCATTGAATATGGTAAATATACGTGCCAAATCGAGGATGAACCTTGGTTTGATTATAGTGAATATTATAATACCACTATGTCAGTTAGAGTATTAGATTATGGATTTGTTGGTGAAGATATTCCAGATGGATATGTTGGTGGCCCAGTTAATTTTACTATTATTACTAATGGTATGAATAGTGCTCCTGATATTCAACTTGTCCCTGCAATCCAGATCTCATCCCCCGAGCCCCGCGACTACGGCGCAAATCCGTTGAGGCTTGACGCCTCGCTGTGGTTCCCGTACCATCGGGCTGTCTACTACAGCCTCGACGGCTCTGAGGAAGAACTGCTCTGCCAGCACTGCGATTCCATCTCTGTGCATCTGGGAACTCCGAGCTACGGCTGGCACAGCGTCTTTGTGAGGGCCATAGACCACTACGGCCAGCAGACCAATAAGACAGTTGACTTCAGGATTCGTGGAGCGGGCTCGCCTATGTTCATCAAGCGGCAGGCGACGATCGCCCAGAGCTTCTTGCCTTGAACAGTATCAATATCCAAGTCCCGCCGAGCAATAACAATCCGCCAAGCAATTGCGCCACCCCGAGTAATTCTCCATGGACGAAATAGCTCAGGGCCATGACGAAGAACGGGCTTATGCTCGCGATGAGCCAGACCTTGCTCAGCTCCAAGTGCCTGTAGGATGCGGTGAAGAGGATGTGCTGGAGCACCCCAGAGAACAAGGGTATGACTGCAAGCTGGAGCAGGACTGGATATTTTGGAAGGCTCATTCCAGTCGTCAGCAGAGCAGCCGGGATGAGGAATAGGGCAACGACAAGCGCCCTCGACACAACGAGGGTGGTAGTGCCGACAGACCCAACATATTTCTTCCTGAACGAGTTTGCTACGGCATAGAGCAGCATGCTTCCCACAGGGCCCAATACCCAGACGTTCAGGCCGAGCGGAGAGTAGCTCATCGTAAGGACGCCAATAGTAAGTATTGCCGCCCCCATTGCTTCCCCCCAGTTGAACCTGTCCCTGAAGAGGATAACTCCCAGGATCAGGGCGAAGAAGGTATTGGATTTCTCCAGGAAGCCGACAGTGCCGACCCCCAATTGCGACAGGCCGGCAAACCACAAGTATACTCCGATAGCGTCCATGAGCCCTATGCCGACCAACAGCAGCGGCTTCTTCCTGAATTCACTTATGACCTTGCCTGTCTTCCTCGTTACGAGCGTATAAATGATTGCCCACATGGCAGCTGAGCTGAACCAGAGTGCAGCGCTCGTGAACACCGAAGCCCCACCGACTACATTCTTCGCGAACACCGGTGCCAGCGCGCCGCAGAACGCACCGAGGATGACGAAAACGATTGCTGCGGTTACGGGCTTCATTCTCCATACCGAATCAGTAACATATTAAAACATTTGGGTTTTACAGCCCATAATGGAAGAACTTCAGAAAGTCGGATTTGACATGATTGCTGAGATCAGGACACAGGTAGCAAAGATCCCAAAGGAAGAAAGGGGCCTTATCATCAAGGAGAAGCAGGGTGACGAGACCTCTAAGATAGACCAAGTGGCAGAGGATGCGGCTTTCCAGGCACTAGAAAGGGCTTCGAAGAGGCTCGGTATAAGGTTTCATGTCTACAGTGAAGAGCAGGAATCAGTAAAGGAAATAGGACAAGGCAAGCTTAAGGTCTTTACCATATTGGACCCCCTCGACGGCTCAATGAACGCAATTTCAGACATCCCTTTCTACTCATGCATCATCGCCTTTACAGAGCCGACCGAGAAGGATGAGGTATCGATCGGCGACTTCAAGCATGGCTTTGTCGGAGACCTTGTCCATGACAGGGTCTTCCATTCCGACGGTAAGGTTGCCATGCTGAACACCGAAAGAATCTTCTGCTCAGATGAGACCGACCCCATGAGGTCCAGGATAATCCTTGACTCCAACACCTATAAGTATGATGGCGCAAAGAGCAGAGAGGTATATGAGAGTAGGTTCATGCCTTTACGCCTGGGATTCTTGGACTACGGACGGCTGTATGGGGCGGGCCTGGAACTGATTACTCTTGTAGCTCAGAAAGGTATCAAGCCAGCATATACGGCATACCTGTGCCCTTTCCAGAAGTTGGACAACATCGTGGGCCCGAAGGTAATCATCGAGGCAGCCGGAGGTATAGTAACGGATTGGGAGAACAAGCCCTTGGATGATCATGACATGAGCTCCAGGCCTGATGTCATTTTCTCAGCAAACAAGAAGATCCACGAATTCATACTCAATAGAATCCGATCACATTGACATACTCAAGCGGGAGCAGTCCCCTCTTCTTCAAGTCCTCGTATATCTTGAGTGATGTCGCCTGACCTCAGGTCCAGCTTCCTCATCTCCTCAGGCGTGAACCATCTTACATCCAGCAATTCATCCTCGTTGTGCTTCATCTCCCCGCCGATGACTGAGGCCTTGAAGTGTATCATGACGATGCAGTTGCCCCTGATCGACTTGTGCTGGTATATGCCGATAAGCCCCTCGAGCTCTACATCCAGCCCGGTCTCTTCCTTCACTTCCCGGACTGCTGCTGAGAAGATGTCTTCATCAAGGTCCAGCCTGCCTGCGGGATAGTTCCATTTGCCTTTGCAGTGCTCCTTCTTCTCCTGCACCAGAAGTATCTTGCCGTCCTTCTCGACAACCGCCCAGCAGATGACTTTGACTTCCATGGACCGATTCCAGGAACAGATGCTTAATAACTTTACCTATTGGCAACCATTTCCAGGGCAGCTGCAACTTCAAGGCCTTTGAGAGATACTCCACCTTCGTATCCCCAACCGCCTACACTGATCTTCAGGCCATAATCACCTATTGTTCCTGTCAGTCTTGTAGAGTTTTTTTCCACAATCCTGTCCTTGAGGCCGTGCCCGGACTGATCTAATTTCTCCATAAGGGAGCCTTTTTCGAACCTGAGGGGTTCAGCATGCCATTCTTCCTGCTCGCCGATATTATGGTCCATCAAGCCGTAGGCTTCTGCTATGGCGGCAATGACATCTTCTTGGCTGTCCCATGTGATGCCATGCCTCCTCGAGTCCCAGACTGTCCTGTTTGAATACGGATCAGCCTTGACAGGGCCTGGCTTTTCAGCGATGTTATGTTCCTTGCACCACACCAAGCATGCAAGTTCCTTTCCATTGGCCACGACATACAATAAAGGCCCGACTTTTCCCATTGATTTTACATATTGTGACATTCCTGGTGGCATTGCATCCCCTTCGGTAATTGTCATCTCAATCTGAGATTGTCTTGCGGTTTGATCATCATCTGTCATGTTATCCCCCCTCCATGAAAGGGGGTAGTTGAGGATTATATTTAAAGTTAATCCATCGGTTTTTAAATAGGAAAATTGCATGGATTTGAGCTGCTCAATGCAATGAACTTCCGGCCCAAGCCTGATTTTTTCCGGATTTTGTTCAGAAAGGTTTTTTAATGATTGTTTTTCAGAAGAGAACGGAAAACCTTATATACAAGATATATCTTGTATATCTTACTAATCTTGTATGTGAGGTGAAACCATGACAGAGATGATTGAGATGGGAAAGATAAGCTCAAGGGGACAGGTGGCAATACCATCAGGCATCCGAGCGCACCTAGGATTGGATGAGGGCTCTAAAGTCCTGTTTTTTGTAGAGGATGATATGGTGCTGATGAAGAAAGTGACTTCCGCCTCTCTGTCCGAGCTTACAAGGCCCTTGAGGGAAGCAAGCAAGAATATCCAAGAGAGCCAGGTCAATCGGCTTGTCCATAAGATGAGGAAAAGATGAGGGTAGTGCCTGACACAAACGTATTGGTATCCGGTACATTCTGGAGAGGGAAATCTCATAAGATACTGGAGCTCATCGATGGGAGAAAGATAAGGTTCCTTATCTCACAGCAGATCGTGGAAGAGTACCGTAAGGTCATATCAAGCGAGGAGATTGTGAAGAAGACCGAGAATTTTAGGCTGATATTTTCGGATGTGATTGAAAGGATACTATCACTGTCTATCTTGATTGATCCGGAGATTAGATTGGATGTTGTCAAGGAAGATCCTGACGACAACAAGGTATTGGAGTGTGCAAAAGACGGACGAGCTGACTATATTATCACTCAAGATAATCATCTGCTGAAACTTAAGAAATTTGAGGGCATTCAAATATTGACTCCAGAAGAGTTTATAGAGGTAATAGAAGGAATAAGAAAAAGAAAATAAATCATTTCATCAGGCAGCCCTTGCCGCGTCCGAAGCCCTGCCCGAAGCCCAGCTCTTGCCTAAGCTCCTTGGCCTTCTCGAGGTCGCCGTCCTGCCTTGTCTGGTGCATCTGCACCATCACATCGAAGTCCTCTTCGCTGACTTCCTGCTTCCTCGGCATGTTTTCCACAGCGGCCTTCCAGGCCTCATAATCTCCGGCTTCCAGGGCGGCTCTCACCTGCTCCCTGTCAGCTATTTTCTGGGCCATCTTGCCGTGCCTCTCAGCCATCCGGTTGAAGTTCTCTTCAGTCAGCTGTTCAGACATCGCCTGTTTCCAGGCGCCGAAGTCCTTGCTGTCCAAGGCCTGCTTCACCTGCTCGCTGTTCCCCCACCTGAAGGCGGAGACCGCCCCTATCGATACGACGAGCATCGCCAGGGCGAACAGTCCGAATATTGTCT